>NZ_JBANAZ010000250.1:0-654 GCF_059803455.1 Bradyrhizobium sp. UFLA05-108
TGTGGGACTTCGTGCATGCCGAGAAGCTCAGCTTCAAAAAAAAGCGTGGCGGCTGGCGAACGCGATCGACCCGAGGTGGCGCGGCGGCGCCTCCAATGGACAAAGTATCAAGGTCGCGTCGAAGCTGAGCGGCTGGTCTTCATCGACGAGACCTGGACCAGAACCGATATGGCGCCTTTGCGGGGATGGGCGCCGCGCGGGCACAGACTTCCCGCCAAGGTTCCGCACGGCCGCTGGAAGACCATGACCTTCCTGGCGGCCCTGCGCCATGACCGGATCGATGCGCCATGGTTCATCGAGGGCCCGATCGATGGCGTGAGCTTTCGCACCTATGTCGAGAAGGTTCTTCTACCCGTCCTTCGACCCGGTGACATCGTCGTCTTGGATAACCTCGGTAGCCACAGGAGCAAAGCAGTTCGCCAACTCATACGCTCGGTCGGCGCCAAACTCTTCTTCCTGCCAAAATACTCGCCCGACTTGAACCCGATCGAACAGGTCTTTGCCAAGCTCAAGCACCTGCTCCGCAAAGCGGCCGCGCGAACCGTCGATGCGGTCTGCGCCGCAATCGGTCACGCACTCGATGCCTTCACCCCCGAGGAATGCGCCAACTACCTCAAAAATTCAGGCTATCGAACTTAATGCCATCACGCTTTA
>NZ_JBANAZ010000251.1:0-652 GCF_059803455.1 Bradyrhizobium sp. UFLA05-108
GTGGCTACAGCTGCAGCCGGGCCTGCAGTACTGGCATCACCCGGCGGGCGTCAGCGAGACGCAGGACGCCTGGGTGACGGCGTTGAAAACGGTGGTGACCTTCTGATCAGGCCGCGTCGCTCTCGCGGTAGCGCCGGCGGGCGTGTTCGAACCAGCTGGCCGGCACGTTGTGCGGTGGCTGCTGCAACCTGAGCAGCCCCTGTTCAACGATATGGCTGGCCTGGCGCCACAGCGTCGGGTCGCCTTCGGTCAGCACCTCCAGCAGGCGCTGTTTCTCGATCAGGTAGGTCTGGGCGAAGTGGCTGTCGTAGTCCAGCAGCGAGCGGGTGTTGTCGATCAGATCCGCCAGCTTGATGGTTTTGGCCTGCGGCGACGCGCCGGCGCTGTGGCGCCGATCGCGGTTTTTACGCTCGAAGCGGTTGCCGTCCTCGGCGTGGCTGACGTTGGTCAACATCCGCACCAGTTCCGCCACTTTTGGCCCAAAGTGGCTGTCGATATCGCCGAGGGTGGTGGGCGTGTCTTCCACCGTATCATGCAGCCAGGCGGCCGCCAGCATCTCTTCGGTGTGCGGCACGCTGCGCACCAGCTCCATCACCGCCTGCGGGTGGACGATATACGGATCGTCGGTGTATTTGCGGCGCTGATCGATGGC
>NZ_JBANAZ010000252.1:0-650 GCF_059803455.1 Bradyrhizobium sp. UFLA05-108
CCGATATAGAGCTCGCCCACCGCCCCAAACGGAACAGGCCCACGGTGACCGTCAAGCAGATATACCTGCGTGTTCGCAATCGGACGGCCGATCGGAGGCAATCGCGACCAGCATGATGGGTCAGCAGCGAGACGGTGCTCCGTGACCACGTGGGTTTCTACGGGCCCGTACTGATTGATCAATCTCGCGCTTGGGTGCGCTTCGAGCAACGACTTGAGCACTGGAGTCCCCTGCAATTGCTCGCCCGCTGTATAGATCTCACTTAGCGAGGGCAGCAGCACTCGATGCGAGGCCCAGACTTCCGCAAAATGGTGAAGGACGACAAATGGTAGGAAAAGTCGTTCGATAGCCTCAGCCCGCACAAACTCCATTAGGGCGGAGACGTCCGAACGGACCTCTTCTTTGACGAGGACGAGCGCGCCTCCGTCCCTCCAGCAACTGAAGAATTCCTGCAATGCGACGTCGAAGTTCAGCGTTGTAAACTGAAGGGTGCGCCGTTTGGGCGCGCCACGCTCCGGCGAGCACGAAAGCAAATTCAGAAGCGAGCAATGGGACATTTCGACGCCCTTGGGCGTGCCTGATGATCCCGAGGTGTAGATCACATAGGCGAGGTGGCGCGCGCTCAGGCCGAGCGTGCGCGGGTCCGGATC
>NZ_JBANAZ010000253.1:0-649 GCF_059803455.1 Bradyrhizobium sp. UFLA05-108
GCGCGATCTCGCGCTCGCACAGCAGGATCAGCGTCTCACGCGCCGACAGGTTCGCGCGCGCCGCCTCGTCGAGCAGGTTGTCGAGTTGGTCGCGGATGCCGGAGAGCTGCAATCGCGCCAGCATGGCCTCGAGCCGATCGATCGGTACTTCGGTAGCCTTCTTTGTGCGCGCCATCAGAAGCTCCCTCCGATCGCTGCTTCGTATTCGGCAAGAGGACGCAACAACGAGGGCAGTGGAGAAGGCGCCAGCACTGTCGGTGTCGCGATTGCCGGTCGGCAGACCGCGCCATTGCGACCGGCAACCCCGTCGAGGTGGGCGGAATCGACGATCCGTAGCCGGCGGCCCTCCGATTGCTTGTGGACCGCAACCTCGCGCATGCCATGGCGGATGCGCACCTCGCCGGCCGCAACCGTCACCGCCACCCGCTCGCCGATCAGCCGCCACGGCACCGAGTAGCTGTTCGTGTCGACCTCGACGGCACAATCGTTGCCGACGACGCGGGCCAGTTCGCGCAACGATCCAAACGACGGCTGCCCGCCGAGCGGCTTCAACCGGTGTGCCTCGTCACGCGCAAAGCGGACGATCGGCGCCTCGCCGGTCGTGCCGTGGATACGCACGTTCGCCACCTCACGCTCCCACTCGGCGAGA
>NZ_JBANAZ010000254.1:0-649 GCF_059803455.1 Bradyrhizobium sp. UFLA05-108
TCTCGCCGAGTGGGAGCGTGAGGTGGCGAACGTGCGTATCCACGGCACGACCGGCGAGGCGCCGATCGTCCGCTTTGAGCGTGACGAGGCACACCGGTTGAAGCTGCTCGGCGGGCGGCCGTCGTTCGGATCGTTGCGCGAACTGACCCGCGTCGTCGGTAACGATTGCGCCGTCGAGATCGACACGAACAGCTACTCGGTGCCATGGCGGCTGATCGGCGAGCGCGTGGCGGTGACGGTCGCAGCCGGCGAGGTGCGCATCCGCCATGGCGTGCGCGAGGTTGCAGTCCACAAGCAATCGGAGGGTCGTCGTCTGCGGATCATCGATTCCGCCCACCTCGAAGGTGTTGCCGGTCGCGATGGCGCTGTCTGCCGACCGGAGATCGCGGCACCGACGGTGCCGGCTTCGTCTCCACCGCCCTCGTTGTTGCGTCCTCTTGCCGAATATGAAGCAGTGATCGGAGGGAGCTTCTGATGGCGCGCGCAAAGAGAACAACCGAAGCCCCCACCGATCCGCTCGACGCCATGCTGGCTCGATTGCAGCTCTCCGGCATCCGCGACCAGCTCGATAGCCTGCTCGACGAGGCGGCGCGCGCGAACCTGTCGGCGCGTGAGACGCTGATCCTGCTGTGCGAGCGCGAGATCGCGC
>NZ_JBANAZ010000255.1:0-644 GCF_059803455.1 Bradyrhizobium sp. UFLA05-108
GTCAAAACCCGTAACCGGTTCCGCGCCATGCTGACGATGCTGCTCACCCACCACTATCAGATTGTTCAACTGGAAAAGAAAGGCGAAGTGGCTGATTATCGGCTATTACTGGAAAAAAACTTGTGACAACATCTGCCTTGCATTTCAACCTGGAATAGGTTGCGATACGACAGTGAATCCCTACCGGAAAGGAAGAAGGAAGCCCGATGCGTAAAGTAGCGAAATTGATGGGTATCAGCCTGCTGGCGCTTGGCCTCGCGGCCTGCGACGGCAACACCAAAGACACCAAGGCAGCGCCAGACGGCGCGGCTGCCAGCGCGCCGGCCGGGCAGCAGGTAAGCCTGCTGGACGGTAAACTGGCGTTCACCCTGCCGGTCGGCATGGCGGATCAGAGCGGCAAGCTGGGCAACCAGGCCAACAACATGCATGTTTACGCAGACAGCACCGGCCAGCGCGCGGTGATCGTCATCTTGGGCGACAAGACCGCCGACAGCCTGGAGACTCTGGCCAAACGCCTGGAGAATACCCAGCGCGCGCGTGACGCCAACCTGCAGGTGATCACCAACAAGGCGCTCGACGTCAACGGCGTGCCACTGCGTCAGTTGGACAGTATCATCACCGGCGGCGGCGAAAAAGCCTAGTCC
>NZ_JBANAZ010000256.1:0-644 GCF_059803455.1 Bradyrhizobium sp. UFLA05-108
ACGCTGGACAACGTCCGTATGACGCAGCTGTTGCCGCAGGCACCGGTGGTGGTGTCAGAGGGACGCAGCTTTCCGGTTGAACGTTTATATCAGCCGTTGGCCAGCCATCAGCGGCTGGAGGATGGCGTAGCGGCGGCGGTGAAGCGTCTGCTGGCCGAACAGCCGGGGTCTTTGCTGTTGTTCCTGCCGGGCGTAGCGGAGATCAATCGGGTGCTGGAGCGATTGACCGGCGAGGTGGCGAGCGATACCGATCTTTGCCCGCTGTATGGTGCCCTGCCTTTGGCGCAACAGCAAAAAGCGATTCAGCCGGCGGCACCTGGCCGCCGCAAGGTGGTGCTGGCGACCAACATCGCCGAAACCAGCCTGACGATCGAGGGTATCCGGCTGGTGGTGGACAGCGGCCTGGAACGCGTGGCGCGTTACGACGTGCGCAACGGTTTGACGCGGCTGGCGACGCAGCGCATCAGTCAGGCCTCGATGGTGCAGCGTGCCGGGCGCGCCGGGCGCCTGGAGCCGGGCCTTTGCTGGCACCTGTTCGCCAAAGAGCAGGCGCAGCGTGCGGCCGAACATACCGAACCGCAAATTTTACAGAGCGATCTCACCGGCTTCTGGCTCGAATTGCTGCAATGGGGGTGCCATGATCC
>NZ_JBANAZ010000257.1:0-637 GCF_059803455.1 Bradyrhizobium sp. UFLA05-108
ACCCACACCTGTTGCACTTTGCCCTGCTGGTGGGCGCGCAGCAGCAGGGCAAAGTGCAACAGGTGTGGGTCGATGAAACCCGGCCGCTGCTGCAGGGCGGTCGTCTGACCGCCTGGGAACTGGGCGAGCTGGGCATTCCCTATCGTCTGATCTGCGATTCGATGGCCGCCAGCCTGATGGCGCAGGGCCAGGTCGATGCGGTGTGGGTCGGCGCGGATCGCATCGCCGCCAACGGCGACGTCGCCAACAAGATTGGCACCTACAGCCTGGCGGTGCTGGCGCACTATCACGGCATCCCGTTCTACGTGGCCGCCCCGCACACCACCCACGATCCGCACTGTCCGGACGGCGCCGCCATCCCGATCGAGCAACGCGCGGCGGCCGAAGTCACCGGCGTTTCAGGCAGCTTCGGCGCCTGCCAGTGGGCGCCGAACGAGGCACCGGTGTACAATCCGGCGTTCGATGTCACGCCGGCGAAGCTTATCAGCGGGTGGGTGTTCGACAGCGGCGTGATCACGCCGCAACAGGTTGAAGCGGGGATTTTCCAGCGGGCGCTGGGGTAACGCCCGCCGGTTGACGATCAGTCCAAACGCGGATAGGCATCGGCCATCGTGTCGCAGGTGAAATGCGCCACCCA
>NZ_JBANAZ010000258.1:0-635 GCF_059803455.1 Bradyrhizobium sp. UFLA05-108
CGGTGTGACTCAGCCGTTGCCGCTCCCCGAGCCGGACATCGCCGCCTGGTAACGGCTCGCATCAGATAAGGCGTCAGGCGCATGGATACAGTGCACTCCGTGCGTCTTCCGCCACCCTACCCCCTGACATAGGCTAATCCTCAGTCTATGTCAGGAGTGTTTATCATGTTATCCCATCCTTCGCCGCAGGGCGTCCGCGGCATACTGGCCGCACTGTCTTTGAGCATGCTGCTGTCATCGCTCGGCATCAGCATCGCCAATGTCGGGCTGCCGGCGCTCGCCACCGCGTTCCATGCCTCGTTCCAAGCGGTGCAGTGGGTATTGCTCTGTTATTTGCTGGCCGTCACCACCTGCATCATCGGCATCGGCCGCTTGGGCGACAGCCTCAATCGCCGCCGCCTGCTGCTGGCGGGCATCGTGCTGTTTACCGCCGCTTCGTTGGCTTGTGCGTTGGCTCCGCAGCTTTGGCTGCTGCTGGCGGCGCGCCTGGCGCAGGGGCTGGGGGGCGCAGTCATGATGTCAATCGCCATGGCGCTGGCGGGCGAGGCGCTGGGCACGGAAAAAATCGGCCGCGCGATGGGGCTGCTCGGCACTATGTCGGCCGTGGGCACCGCGCTGGGGCCGTCGTTGGGCGG
>NZ_JBANAZ010000259.1:0-629 GCF_059803455.1 Bradyrhizobium sp. UFLA05-108
GGCTGATCTTTGCCGGTATCGATCCGGTGAAAGCGATCAAATACCAGATTATGGTGACCTTCATGCTGCTTTCTACTGCCAGCCTGTCAACCATCATCGCCTGCTATTTGGCCTACCGTAAGTTTTACAACGAGCGCCACCAGCTGGTGGTCGGCAACCTGAAGTAACGCCATGAAAAACGGCCTCCGCGGAGGCCGTTTTTTTACCCTTGCAGCAGGGCGATGCTCTGGCGGATTTCCCGTTCGATATCCGCCTCGCTCCAGCTGTCCAGTTGTGAAGAGAAGGGCTCGAAGGCATAGACGCCGGTGTAGCCCAGGCGTTCGAGGTTCTGTACCTGGCGGCGGCTCTCTAGCCGATCGCCCTCGCTCAGCATAATGCGCTCTTCGTCGCTCAACGTGCCTTTATCCCGCCCGTCCTCCACGCCGGACAGATGCACCAGGCCGATCTGCGCCACCTGGATCTGCGCGTCGAAGTCGGCTTGCGTCACGCCGCTCAGATAGTGGTGGAACGTATCGAGCACGATACGGTACGGCGCGCCCGAGTCGCGGATGAGCGCCTGGGTCAGCAGCGACGATCGCAACGAGCTGATGCCGAAGCCCAACGGTTCGACGTATCCCTGTACGCCATAG
>NZ_JBANAZ010000025.1:0-117022 GCF_059803455.1 Bradyrhizobium sp. UFLA05-108
CCCGCCCACCAAACGGCCGGTCGTCGCGGACGTAGGTCCAGATATGCCCTTTGACCGTCTGCCCCTTGGCCAGGATCGGCACCGTGGTGTCATCGCCGTGCAGCCGCTCGGCGGCCAGGATGTGGCGTTCGATCAGCCGATAAAGCGGCTGCAGGGCCGCCGCACAGGTGCCGACCTGGTCGGCCAGTGTCGACAGGCTCAGATTGATGCCCTCCCGGGCGTAGCGCTCGCTCTGCCGGTTCAAGGGCTGATGCTGGCCGAACTTTTCGAACAGGATCATGGCCAGAAGGTTGGGCCCGGCGAAGCCGCGCGGGGTCACATGGAAGGGCGCCGGCGGCTGGGTGATCGTCTCGCAGTCCCGGCACGAGAACTTCTCGCGCACCGTCTGGATCACCTTCCACTGCCGGGGAACGACCTCCAGCGTCTCGGTGATGTCCTCGCCCAGCTTTGACAGCTTGTTCGAGCCGCAGCAGGGACAGCTCTCCGGTGCGGCGACCACGACCCGCTCGCGCGGCAAATGGTCGGGGAACGGTTTGCGCGACGGCCGCGTGCGCTGGAAGGATTTGACGGACTGTGTCTTGGCCGCGGCCTGCTCGGCCGCCAGTTCGTCCTCGGTTGCGGTTGCTTCCAGCTCTTCGAGCTGAAGCTCCATCTGCTCCAGGAGCCGTGCCTTGCGCTCCGAGCGGCTGCCGTAAATCTGGCGGCGCAGCTTCTCGATCTCGAGCTTGAGGTAACTGATCAGGGCCTCGGCCGCCTTCGCGTCGGCAGCTTCCGCTTTGGCGCTCGCCGCGACGGCTTCCGCTTGAAGGCGCGCGGCGCGCTCCGCGAGGATCATCGCATGCGCGGCGGCAAGATCGGTGGGGAGCGATTCAGATGCGGTCACGGCGATGATGGAATCACATCCATCACGATCCGGGAAGCGCAAAGCCTCATCCGACCGATGTCGGCCGCCACGTCTCTTGTGGGTGCCTCCAATCGATTCCGGACAGAAGATAACCGAGTTGCGCCGACGAGATCGTCACCACACTCTCGGCCGGGCTCGGCCAGATGAAGCGGCCCCGCTCCAGGCGTTTTGTGAACAGGCAGGCGCCCTGGCCGTCATGCCAGATCACCTTCAGCAGATTGCCCCGACGCCCGCGGAAGCAAAACAGGTGGCCGCCCAGCGGGTCGCGGTGCAGGATCTCCTGAACCTGCAATGCCAGCGACGGAAAGCCCTTCCGCATGTCGGTATAGCCGGTCGCGAGCCATACCCGCACGCCGGCCGGCAACGGGATCATCGCCGCCCGCTCGATAACGCAGCGACAGCCGTTGTCAGCGTCACCGCGTCAATCGTGCCGGTGATCCGCATCCGTACTCCGGTCACAAACTCAATCTCGATCGCGCCCGCAGCGGCCAGTTCAGTCGGCATTGGCGCTGTTGGCTCTGCTTCCGGAACCACCAATGCCGGAATGAAGCCAGTTGGCTGCTCGGCGCCACCCTCCTGCCTGGCTCGAAACAAGCGTCGCCATTGCAGCAGTTGCGAGCGTGAGATGCCGTGCCGCCGGGCTGTCGCAGAGACTTGGCGTACCCCTTGCAAACTCTCAACGACAATCTTGAGCTTCTCGTCTTCGGACCAGCGCCGCCGCCGCCCGGTCTCGACCACCCCAAGCCGTTCAATCTGAGCACTGTGAGTATGCCTGTCCATAAGGACAGTTCTCAACACAACGGTCCACCTGACAAGGCGGCCCCCAGCGGAGGATTACTATAAAAGTCCTGCTGCAGTCGGTGAAAGACTGCCGCAATAAGTAGGAATGTGTGCGTATCCATCAATCGCGCGAGATCATGAAACTCGATCACAATGATACGGAAGCGACGAAGAGTTTCGCGCGAAACATTGAGCAAAATGGACCACTCCGCGCCCTCGATATCCAATTGTGGAAGCAAGTCGCCGTTAATTTTCCAACTTGCTGGATCTACCCCAATCATCCAGCGTAATTGTCGTCTCGTTGTTAACTGCACCGAGGAACTTCTTCGCAAACTGAACCATCTCGGAATCCCGGGAGCTGCGTTTACGGAACCATCGGCCAGCAAGCAGGGAATGCCTCTTCAATAAGGCCAGCTTCACAAGCGAGGCGCAATTATCGACGCCGGGCGAGAAGCGGGCGACCATGCCGGCAAGATCATCAGGCACCAGATAGCCGCCATCCCCGTGGTCGCCCCTCGGATCAAATCGTACTCCAGTTTCATCGGGTGCAGCTTGGCGATGAGGTCCCGCACGATCCGTCCGTTTGGCAGCAGCAAACGAACGATATTTTGACAGCGTCGGGCGGGCACTTACGCGTTACCTTAAGATTTTTCGGCAACATGCCGTAAAGGCCAAAGAGCGGCCGCCCAAGCATATTTTAATTATATTTTTTGTTTAATTTTTAAATCGCCACACAAATCCATGCGCGGCGTCCGTTGCCTCCAGTGGAGCTCCGGAAACATGGCCTACGATCGTTTGGCGCATAAATTCCGTCCAAAGCAGTGAGCCCGCAGGCCCCCCTTTGCAATGCGACTGTCAATGATAGTGAGCTTGGTCATCGGGTGTGGACCATCTTATCGAGAGGACGGCCGCATTCGTTTCTCATTGCTCGCCCGGATCTTCAGTCGATCTCTGCTCCTGTCCGCCTGTAGAAATGCACCGAATGCTCGCCCCGGCCCGCGGCTTGCCAATAGTCGTATAGTTCGAGCCAAGGCTGCCCGCCAAACACCTTGCCCTGCTCCTCGTTGCAGTTCACAAATGCCAACCGAATGCGACGGTGCTGACTGTCGTGGTCCATCTTTTGAAGCACGGCGGCCAGCGTCGAGGCGCCGAAGGGACAGAAGAAGTACAAAGCAGTCGCTTCGGTGTAATCAAACTCCTCGGCGGCGCCATTATGCACAAGGACGGGCACCCTGCGTCCGCGCATTCGTGCCGCATTTGTCTGCGCTTCCTTGCAAAAATCCTCGCAATAATCGATTCCCACCACCTTCCTGCATGGGCGCCGCGCCGCACAACACAATATCCTTCCCTTGCCGCAACCTACATCGACGAAGGTATCCGAAGGCTGCAGCGAAAGATGACGAAGAACCCTGTAAACCGCTGAATAGTGGATTGTGGCATAGTGCACGGCATCGGGCTTGTCGACCTCGGCAATTCCTCTCGTTGATATATTGAGTTGAGCTTCCCAACGGAAATTATTGAGACGCTCAAAGATTTGGTTTCCGGCGCCCAACATGAAATCCCTCCGCTCGGCGATCTGTAACGGAACGCTGGCTGGATCCACGCGGCTCAATGACCTCGCTCGGTCATTTTCATATATTAAATAAAATAGTCAAATCGAAAGGCTTTAAATTTGGATTAAAGTGTCGTAACATCAATCAAAATGATTCCGCGCATATTATATTTAATTGTCGATTCTGAGGTGTGTGTTGAGCAAAGAGATAGATAACGTAACGTTTGAGTTCGCCGTCGATCACGAATTCCGTGAAGAGTTGTTTCGCGAATGTCGCTTTGTTCTGAAGGGCGGACGACCGAGGTTCGTCCACTGCGTTTTCGTGGACTGCATCTTCGAACCGGCCTTCTCAACCGACCCGTGGGCTGGCTTGCTGCAGACCTGCATATCGACGAAAAGCGAATCGATAGACAAGCGAATTTGTAAAACGAGGTGATTGACGCGACCCCAAACCGGGCACGGGTCGAATTGGTACCTCTTGCTATTGCGTCACCCACTTGAAGGCCTCCGCTCTGGAGCGACAGTCAATCAACACAGAACGCCAGTGTTGCTTCTTCAGGATTTTCTACAAAGATACTCATTTCGACATGATCGTAGAGGCGGATAGTCCCGAAGCTCACGGCTAAACCTGCTTGAGTGGGAAACCGATTCATGGCCGCTAAAGGCGTCGTGTTTTTATCGATGCTTTGTTTCGTGCATTTGAGTTGTGCCAAGAGCCTCAC
This sequence comes from Bradyrhizobium sp. UFLA05-108, assembly GCF_059803455.1. Classification (NCBI taxonomy): domain Bacteria; kingdom Pseudomonadati; phylum Pseudomonadota; class Alphaproteobacteria; order Hyphomicrobiales; family Nitrobacteraceae; genus Bradyrhizobium; species Bradyrhizobium sp. UFLA05-108. Next base: position 3,959 of record NZ_JBANAZ010000025.1, read on the forward strand.
CCCGGCTCCGGTTGATTTTGGCTACCTAGCGACCACGCCTGCCGTAGCGGAAACTGTTGTCCACCCTGTCGCTCTCGTCTCACCCGCCAATGGCACGAACGTTTCGGATACGACCAATGCTTCGGAGTTTAGCGGCGCGGCGGGTGTGCCGTTTCATGTGGAGGGCACGACTCTTGATGCCGACAATCTAAACGGACCTTATGAGGCCTCTCACGAGACTGCCAATTTGGCCGACGCCACACACATTCTCTCGGCCCAATCCGGTAGTGCGGCCAAAACGTCAGCGACGAATATTTCGATCGAGGCCAACAACACGCAGGGCACGCCGATACCCATAGCCACGGCGTCCTTCTGTCTCTCAGAAGCCGCTGTAAAGTACGCCCTCGGTGCAGAAAAGGTGTGGTACGACCCCAACCTCTCAGGAGGAGCGCACCAACACGTGTTTAACAACGCCGAAGTGATGAAGGCGATAAACTCCTTCTGTGGCGACACTAGAACTGACGCCGCACTCCTGCAGCAAATTCGGTATGTTCTGGCGCCGAGCCGGGGGCCGACGGCGACCGGCGGCTACCAAGATCAAAAGCAAATGGGCGGAGCGATGATGTTCCTCTTGGCGAAGAACACGCCGCGCATTTGGAATCAGCTGACAGCGACTGAAAAAACTTTGATAAGCATCAACATGGAAGCGTCGATGTATAGCTCCGTGCTGACGACGAAGGACGTGGTCCACGCCAACATCGTGGATGACATGGCCGGCGATCCCAATGATCGCGATTACAACCCGAATATTCAAAACGGAATGATCGGGATGATCATCATGACCACGCTGTACTGGGGCGCCGATCAGTTCGAAGCGAAACTTGCGGCCTACGACGACGCGGTTTTTATCGCTAAACTGAGGCAATACGGTATGACCAATCTGCTGTGGACATACACAAATCCCCATCGGCCGTCGGGGGCGGTTATTCAGGCCGGCCTGAGACAGATTGTGAACGGCCACATCTACTCGTTCCACGGGATCACTGAGCGCGATCTCCTTCAACTCTTCGGCTACATTGCGGACCGAACGTTCTCGAAAACCGTGGCATGCGGTTTGAACGGCGGCGCGGGAATCGGTGGTGCGGCCAGGATCGTGCGCAATTGTGATCTCCTACCGAATGCAGGCGCGCAAGGAATGCTGTTCGAATTCGACTCCGTCGATGCAGAAGGCCAACGCAGCTCCGCGGGCTACTCTTGGGATTCCTGGTATTCGCTCCTCAACGCGCGCGCAGCTATGCAAATGTTTGGAGGTTTAAATTCATCGAGCCTACAGACTCTACTCACGATAACCGCGTCTGATGGCGAAAAACGCATGGACGATATCATCAACCGGTTTTTGATCGGCACGAAGGATATGCTCTTTAAACTTTCTCCGGCGGCCAACCAGGGGGGAGGGTATATTTCCTATTCGCATGCTGAATCTGAGGGAGTTATGGTTTTCGATTCCCACACCGTACGGTCGAGGGGTTATACCGGCGACGCGGCTATATTAAATGTTTTGCAAGCGAACCTGGGCAAGCCCACAGTTCCCTAGCTGGCACATTCGATGAGGCTGCCCTTGCGATTAGGGCGGCCCCGGGATCACGCCGCGAAAGATATCTTCGAGCCTTTCGGCTTCGGGAGGTGGCGGAACTAGGATTGACGACCGCGATAGGGACCGCCGCAAAGGCAACGAATGAGGATTGCACTCCAGAGCCCTGGAGGACGGTGAGAGCCTCACAGACGTGTTGGCAGAAAATCGGCGCCGCGATTCAGCCCCGGCAAGCACTGCCCCGCAATCTAGAGGCTGACCTCAGCGCCCTCCAAAAATCACTTGCAGGTCTATTTAATTGTGTTTTAGATTAAATGAGATACATTAAATCTAGTTATTTTACGAAGCTGGGACGCGGAGGTAAGACCATCGATACCCGAAGGAGCAGTGGCCGGCAGCAGCCGTCCAGCGAGGAAGGAAACGCGAATTTTGAAGGGCGCGGCGCACGTTCACAGCGGTTAGCTGATGACAGGCCCAACACTGAATCTCGACTGTCAATCATCATTGTGACCTACAACAGTGCGCGTGTTCTACCAGGCCTGCTGGATTCCTTGCCGGCCGGACTGGAGGGGGTGAAACAGTTCGAAACAATCATCGTCGATAACGACTCACGTGATGGTAGTGTCGACATCGCAACCGCTCATCCGGTCCGACCGAGAGTAATCAGAATGGGCCGAAACGCCGGCTATGCCGCGGCCATCAATGCAGGAACCGCCAGCGTTGGCCCCGATGCAAATTTGTTAATTCTCAATCCGGACGTCCGTCTCACCCCCGGCGTAGCGAGGTTGCTAGTTGATCGGCTGATGGACTCAGCCGTTGGTGTAGTGGTGCCGCGAAATTTGGCGGAGAATGGAACGACTTGCTGGTCAATTCGCCGAGAGCCCTCCGTTGTGACCGCATGGACGGACGCCATTCTAGGCGGAACATTGGCTGCCCGGATTGGCACAGGTGAGATGGTCGGCGATCCTGCGGTGTACGATCGGGAAGGCCCGATCGATTGGGCAACTGGAGCGATTCTTGCGGTTTCGGCGGAGGCACGTCGGATCGTCGGCGATTGGGACGAGTCGTTCTTTCTGTACATGGAAGAAGTCGACTACATGCGAAGGGTGCGGGAGTGTGGATTTTCCGTGGTGTACGTGCCAGAGGCGAAAGCGATCCACATTGGAGGAGAGTACAGCGAAAATCCCCGGCTTTCGGCCCTGTTGTCAGCCAATCGAATTCGGTACCACCGCAGGCGCCACGGTGCGTTATCGACGGCTCTATTTTGGCTAAGTGTCATTCTAGGGCAAGGCATCCGTGCCCTTCATGGACCGAGCGGACACAGGGCCGCCGTGCGAGTAGCACTGATGCCCTGGACATTGCCATCTGAGTACCGAGTACCAACGGTCTCCTCGGATCGTCGCGGCGGTTCGTCCGCTTCGGAGATCCAGCAAATGGAACCATCAACGTCCGCACTTGAAAGTGAGCGACATTAGCAATCTTTTTTGCGCAGGCGATTTCCTTGACCAACGAATGACCAATTCTTAGGCCGACTAACTTACATTTGGAATCGAATAGACACAGGTGATGCGGGCCGCCAGGAGAATGGTCATGAAGCGTATGTCCGTAATTACACCCAGCTTCGCACCCGATTTCGAGTTGTGCAAAGATCTGCACCGGTCGATTCTCGAGTACGCGCCTGAATCAGTCCACCATCACATCATTGTGCCTAGATCGGACATCTCGCTCTTCCGACGTCTCGCCGGCCCCCGCACGCACATCCGCTGCGAAGCCGACTTCCTGCCCAGTTCATTTGTACCCATGCCTTTGACCAAGTTCACGGTCAATTTGCGACGGCCGATCCCGCCGGTCCGTGGCTGGATCCTTCAACAAGTAGTCAAGCTAGCCGCCGTCGCCGCAAGTGAGGATGACGTGGTACTGCTCGTTGATTCCGACATTGAACTCATCCGGCCGTTCAGTGTAGAGACGTTCATCCACAATAAAACAGTTCGCTTTTATAGAAAGCCGAACGAGATCGACCAAAGACTGCCAAAGCACGTGATTTGGCACCAAGTCGCCCGCGCGCTGCTCGGGCTGAAGCCAGCTCCGCCGCCGCATGCCGACTACATCTCGTCACTCCTAGCTTGGGATCCGGCGATCGTTCGCCAAATGCTCGGAAGAATAGCGACTGTGACAGGTCGCCCATGGGCCACCGCTATCGCCGGGCAACTCCATTTCTCCGAGTGGACGCTCTACGGCGTGTTCGTGGACGAAGCGCTGGGTGCGCTCGCCAACTCGTTCGCTTCCGAGGACCCCCTTTGCTTGGCCTACTGGAATGAGGGCCCGCTGAGCAGGCAGGGCGCCATAGATTTCATCCAACGCGCCAAATCTACCGATATTGCTGTCATGATATCAGCGAAGTCCCGCACCCCGCTAGCGGTTCGGCGCGCCGCCTTCGCCGGACACCGAACCTGGGTTGATCCATCAGAAGCGGTCCTCCTGCCGAACGTGCAAGGATAGTCGATCCAGGCCTTGAGCGAGGGGCGCTTTGCTTGGCCTACTGGAATGAGGGCTCGCTGAGCAGGCCGGACGCCACTAGTTTTACCAACGCGCCAAACCTACCGATGTTGCTGTCATGATCTCTGCGAGAGTCACGCCCCCGTTGGCGGTTCGGTGCGCAGCCTTCGGAGCATCGGGCGTTTACTACTCCGTCAACAAACGCGGGCCGACCAATCTGCACCCTATCGATAGAGCACTCGCTGGAGAGCGTATCTACGGCTCGTGATCCTGAGCGCATTCGGAGGCGCCCGCGCACACTCGGGGCTGGACGTCGCTGCCAATTGCCGCACCCAGACGACCGGCTCCAGCCACGAAAGCCCCGGTCTTGCAGCCTCGTTTGAAAAGCGCCTCGTAGGCAGCAATCAGTTTCGGCTCTTCATGCTCCCACGATAGCTCGTCGCGCGTGCGCCGGCGTCCGTGCATACCCATCTCTCGACGACGATCTGGATCATCAATGAGTTCTAGGATCTTGTTTCCAAAGTCGATCGTATCAGTATTACGGGCGTAAAGAGAGGCCGATTGCGCCGACACTCGCCCCTCCGATAGATCGAACTGCACGATTGGCTTGCCTAGCGCCATGTACTCCATGATCTTGTTCATCGTAGACATGTCGTTCATCGCATTGGGGCGATCCGGGTTGACGCAGACGTCCGCGGTCGAAAGCACCGTGAACAAGGTCGTGTCGTCCACCCTGCCGGTGAAAGTCACAAATTCTGAAATGCCCATCTGCGCACAAACCTGCTTTAGCGACTCCAGGTTTGGTCCCGCACCCATAATGACGAACTGGACATCCCTTCGTTGTCTCGTGGACGTTATGTGCTTGATCGCCTCAAGCAGGAGGTCGATGCCTTCCTGTTCCCCGATGACGCCGACATAGCCGACGAGATGCGACCGGCCATTGCGCCAGGCGTTGTCGGGAGGCAATTCGCGCACCCGCGCGAGGTTCGGTCCGGACCGAACGACAAACACGCGATCTGGCCTCATTTTGCCGCGCTGGACAGCGACGCGGGCATAGGACAAATTGGTGGCGATGGAGATGTCAGCTACCCTGAACGTCGCTCGTTCGAGAAGAACCAGCGCTTTCCAAATCAGCCCGCGATGTCCGAATTTTGCTTCGAACAACTCTGGGTTCAGATCGTGATGATCGAACACAAACTTCTTGCCGAACAGATACTTATAGAAGGCCCCGATCAGGAAAATAAGATCCGGCGGATTGCAGGCGTGAATCACATCAAAACCATTCCGCGCGAACACCTTGAGCGAATAGGCAAACTCCCAGAATAGCGCGCTGCTGTATTCGGCGAGATAGGCGAGCTTGCCCTTGGCCTGGACCGGCAACGGATGGCGATGGATTTCGATCCCGTCGATCAGTTCGAAGGGAGTCTCCGCGAGCGGACCACGAGGACAAATCACTGACACCTCGTAGCCGGACCTGCGCAGCGATTGCGCCTCCGCCCAGACACGACGATCGAATGGCACCGGAAGATTTTCAACAATGATCAGAATCCTCCGCGGCCGGAGGCTACGCGTGTCGTCAACACTGGATGCCATTGTCATGATCGCCAGACCAGCGATTTACCAACAAATGCCGCGATAATTGATTCCGGTCTGCCCGTCCGGCCTGATGCGCACAAGATCGATGATTATTTTCTCGTGACCGATCAAAGGCGACGAATTCTTCTGAAACTCCTCGCGGTTTCCTACCACTAGAACCTCAGCAAAGTCGGCGAGTTCGGTCATTGTCTCTCGCAGCAGGCAGGCAATATGCGGCAGGCGCCTGATCAACTCATCTCTGTTGACCCCTGTGAGTCGCGACAAACGAATGTTCGAATCATAGATCGCGAGTTCATAGCCGCGTCCGATCAATCTTTCTGCAACCTCCAGCATTGGGCTGTAACGCAGATCGTCCGTGTCCGGCTTGAAGCTCAGGCCGACGAGACCGATACGCCGCTTTCCGGTCGCGGCGACAAGTCGAAAGGCGCTTCGAATCTGGTTCTCGTTCGCTTGCAGAACGGCATCAAGTAAGGGCGTGTCAATGTCGACCATTTTTCCGGCATGGCGCAAAGCGCTGACGTCCTTGGGCAAGCAAGAGCCGCCGAAAGCGAATCCGGGTTTGAGGTACGCCGGCGAGATATTGAGTTTCGTATCGCTAACCAGAGCCTGCATTACTTCGTGGCTGTCGACGCCCATCGCTTTGCAAAGCAGTCCCAACTCGTTTGCAAAGCTGATCTTCGTCGCATGCCAGGCATTGTTTGCATACTTGACCGCCTCGGCGGCGCGAATTGACATGACTTGGGGGGCTACAGAAAATTTTTCATGGATATCCATGAGCCGCCGAAGCGTTTGCGGGTCATCTTCGACGCCGAACACGATCGCTCCCGGATTATCATAGTCACCTATGGCTGTTCCTTCTCGCAGGAATTCGGGAAAATAGGCAATTCCAAAATCTCGACCAGCTTGCTTGCCCGATGAGCGCTCCAGCATGGGTATGATCAATTCTTCCATCGTGCCCGGCAACATCGTCGAGCGCATCACAACCGAATGAAAGTTCGTGCTCTTGCGGAGACTCTCCCCAATCTGCTGCGCCACCCGGCTCACGAACGCCGTTTCGAGTGAGCCATTCTCTTGCGAAGGGGTTCCGACGCAGATCAACGAGACGTCGGTTGACAGGACGGCCGCCAAAGGGTCGGTCGTTGCCTTCAATCGACCAATGCGGACAACGGCATCGATGTTTTCACTGAGCCATGGCTCGACGATTGGCGACAGACCTTCGTTCAGGATGTCGACCTTCTCCTGGTTGACATCAACGGCCACCACTTCATGCCCGTCGCGTGCAAGGCAGGCTGCAGACACTGTCCCGACATAGCCGATGCCGAAGACGCTGATTTTGAGCTTGGCTGAACTATCTGAGAGAATATTTTCCTGAGGATCGACAAAGCCTGCGATGTCCTGCGCCGTCTTGACCTGGCTGTAGGTTAAGCCTTCCATATTGAATGCCTCCGACGACGTGCAAAATTATTGCAATTTAAATTATGATCGTTTAAATGGATTATAATTTAAAACCAAGGATAAACAATAGGTATTTAATGCGCCAAAGTAGAAAGACTTATGTTTATCAGAATCCGCCTTTCTGGCGGATAAGAAGCGTACTGCTCCTGCGGCGATGCGGGCGGCGCCAGACCTGCGGCTGTGGTCTGCCTTCGCGCGGGCGTTCGAGCAGTTGCTCCCGTTGTTCGGACTGTGCTTGAGGAAACCATGATTTCGATTGTCGTTCCCGCACACAACGAGAGCTCGGTAATAGCGCGAACGTTAGGTGCATGGGTTAGCAACTCGGGTTCAGACGAGATGGACGTGGTCGTCGTTTGCAATGGGTGCACCGATAACACGGCGGACATCGCGCGGCGCTTCAGTCCAACGGCACGTGTTATCGAGACCGAGGTCGCGAGTAAGACTCACGCCCTAAACCTCGGCGATCAGATCGCTCGCGCCTTCCCGCGTATTTACGTTGACGCCGATATCGTCATCAGTCTCGATACCATTCGGGTTTTGGCAAGCCGCCTCGCGCGGGGCGACGTGTTGGCCGTGGCACCAACGCCCGAGATCGATCTAACCGGCTGCTCTTGGCCAGTGCGCAAATACTATGGCATTCGATCCAGACTGCCCTCGTCCCGCGAGGGAATCGGTGGGTCCGGCGTCTATGCTTTGTCCGAGGAAGGACGCAAGCGTTTTACCGGATTTCCAGACCTCATTGCCGATGACATTTACGTTCGGCTTCAGTTCACACCGAAAGAGCGAGAGACCCTCCCCTCCGCTCAGTCCACGGTATTTCCCCCACGCACGATCTCACAGTTGATTACGGTCAGAACTCGTGCCTATGCCGGGATATTCGAGCTCTCTCGCAATTTTTCCGAGCTCCACGCAAATAAAGGCGAAGCAAATCATCGGACGGTCGTCGCATTGTTCAAGGAACCTCGCATGTGGTCCGGATTGTTGATTTATTGCCTTGTCAATATGCTAGCCCGATGCAGGGCTAGTATTCGTTGCTGGGCTAGAGCTTCTGTCTGGGACCGGGACAATAGTTCTCGCCTCGCGCAAACGGCAGCTTCGTCCAAATGATCACCGTCAAGCGACTGTCGAAGGAAACGTGGGATGTGCTGACGCCCACGTTTCGTGATACTTCCTATCGCCAACTCAGCGGCTATGCCGCTGCCGCGGCGCGCCGAGTCGGCGCGAGTTCTGAACTGAACGGATTGTTCGAGGATCAGACTCTGGTCGGCCTCGCTGACGTTCGCGTCAAGACCGTTCCGCTGACGCCCTTCGGAATTGGCTATTTGAGCCATGCTCCCATCATCAGGAGCGACAGCAGCTTCTCAGCCGAAAAGTTCGGGCGCTGTGTCGAGGCACTGCGTCGGGAGTACGTCGAGCGTCGGCGGTTGGTTCTACGCGTCGTCCCGGCGCTCGTCGGTGGCCGATTCCAGGAGATCCAGATGACGACGCTGGAGGCCAGCGGGTTCCGGCATTGCACGCGGCAGAGCTCTCGAGGAACCTTCATTCTCGATCTGGCGAGACCGCTTGCCAGCATACGAAAGGATGCCGATCTCCATTGGCGTCGCAACCTGGCCAAAGCCGAGAAGGCGGACATTCGGGTAACTCGGTCGTTCGAGCCGGATGACTTTGACCAGTTCGAGCGCATATTCCTCGAACTCACCAAGCAGAAGGACTTCAAGACGAACCAGGACGTGCGCTTCTTCAAGAACGTTCAGCACGAGCTCCCAGCGGATCAGAAACTCGTTTTGCACCTTGCCTGGCATCAGGGGGAACTTGTTGCGGGGCACCTCGGCAGCTTCGTGGGCGACACGGCCATCTACCTGCTCGGTGCGGCTAATTCCAAGGGACGCGATCTGCGCGCCTCATACCTCCTGCACTGGACCGTGATCGAACACGCGCAAAGAACCGGCAACTGCTACTACGATCTGGGTGGTATCGATCAGCAGCGGAATCCAGGCGTTTTTCGGTTCAAACAGGGATTGAACGGTCGTGCCGTCACTGACGTCGGCCCCTACGAGTGCAGCCCCGGTAGTTTGCAAAGTGGCGTGTTGAACTTCTTGGAGGCCGCGCGCGACCGGTTGCTGGGTTAGTTTAGTTAGCCCTAAAACCCGCAAAGATTTGCATGAAACGGCGGTGAGCTACCGTCTTATTTCGCCCCTCGTCACCCGAGGTTCGTCTTCGGTCCGACCGTGAGCTACATCACAATTGCACTACAAAAAATGGGCCGATTTGGCCTGGGTGTCCGTAAGATGGCGCCGAACCTCTCGACGCCGATCGCTCAGCTTCTGCTTGAGTAAAGACACCTGCGAGAACCAGGCATAGGCTCCGTGATACTTTAGAAAGAATTCCAGCGGCCAATCGAAGGGATCGACTTTCACGCGCCCCCTGACAAAGCCGGAACTCGTCGTGTCGACAGGATTAGGTACCACGCTGAAAACATAGTCGTAACCCGCGGCCTTGCACAATTCGATTGTTGAGGCGTCATGATCTCCATATGGAAAGGCCAGTAGCCGAACTTGCTGTGCTATCAACTCCTGAAGTTTCAGGCGTGAGCCTTCGATTTCGTCCTTGGCAAGACGCGCATCTATTCGGGAGAGACGCGGATGCGTGCTGGTGTGAGATCCAAGCGTTACGAGCGAGGAAAGCAGTGGTGTTATCTGGTCCGCGGACATCACCGTCTCATCGGCATCAAGGCTACCGGGTTCGACGGGCCACGTTGGACGACTACCCAAGGCCCCCACGGGAACAAAAATCGTAGAATGAAATCCGCGAGCGCGAAGCTCCGGCAAGGCGTGCTCAGCTACGCTGACGTAAGCGTCGTCAAACGTAATTGCGACGTTCGGCTTGCCGCTCGGCAAGTTTCCACGATAAGACGCCGGCAATACCTGTGCTCTGCGCCGGATCGACTCCATTTGGCGCGCGAAATTGGCTCGGTACTGGTGTGGTATCCCATGATAGTACAGGATAATCAGGCTGCGATCCGGTGAACGGCCCATCAATTGAAGTACAAATCGCGAAGATCTTCCTGCGATGTAGTAGAGCAGGCTAATGGCTAGCTTGGCAATCCGCTTGGTGCTTGCCCAAATGGAGATGTTTTTCATCATCACGCGCAGCTACTCACTACATGCGCCAAGCATTTCGCGTGCTCGCGCGGGCCGCCTCTTTGGGCCAGCCACTTGCCTGCAAAATCCCGGTGCCTTGGGTCGCGGCCGCCGGAAAGCTCGTCTGCGTTTCTCATCTTGCCTGAATGCTTTGCCCGAGCCTTTAGCTCATATCCTGTTAAATATTTTAAATCCAGCTTATCTCAGATAAATCGATAAAGCGACGCGGCAAGAAAGCGCGGTCGCCCCCGGCGACCACAGTCATTTGAGTGTCTCAATTGTGCGGCGTCGGACGGAGTTCCCACCGTCATACGCGATGCCTTGCCCAAGACCGCAGAAAACAGATCGCGTGCTGTCTGCTGCCCTCATGGACTTGTACTCGGCCATGATCGCGCTTGGTTCGACCGGAAGACCATAACCGCCGCCTTCGGTTGGATTGTGCGTGTTCGGTCCATCGGACGCGCTCCTCCACCCGACGATAGCTGGACGGTCGATGTAGGCAAGACCCGCAGAATGTTGCCAGCTGCTTCCCCTCACGCGGCCCACCCTGCAACCAAACGGCGATCGGAAAAAAGCCGGGGCGACTGGAACTGCACGAAAGTGTCCAGCATAGCGCTCACGCACGCTGCATACGCGTACCTCGGCCGCGCAGCCGGGGGCTGAACTCCTCGATAGAAGAGGTTCGACTGAATCGTGAACAAGCTGTTTTGGTGAGGCCCTCTCGGCGGCGCCGGCGCCGGAACAGCCAACGTTAAATCCACAAATGCGACAGATGGGTAACCTCGAGAGAACACGTTACATTTCCTCAAGCCCCTCCCAACCCATTGAAATATTTTCCTATTTAACAACTGAAGCGAACCTGCACTCACCTTGACTCACGACTCTCCATCATTAAATGGCATGCCATTTAAAATGCATTGAAGAATAATTATTAAATGCGATAATATTCGCCGAAGTCACCGCCAGGAGCCGCAATCAGCGGATTGCACGTTGAAGGCTATCTCAACATCAGTGCCTCAATGTGACCGTGAGAAACATGCGCCTCAATGCCATGACCTGGAATGGCGTTTTGCGCCCAAGGGGACGTCGTGAAGCACAATACCGCTACCTGTCACACTACCACCACCCCCTCGTTTACGATCGGATATAATGAAGGTCCGGTAGGCGATGTCTGGCTGCACGACAATCGCTCCACCCGCGGTGGCTACGCCGTACGCCATGATGGACGTGGTCAAATCCGATGACCAACATCAGGATCACGAGTAATCGCATTGGTGCCTGCGGATATACCGCGTTCGACGGGATCTGCGCGCCAACATTAACAAGCAATGCCGATGACGCCACCAGATCCCTGCTGACTCGACGCCCCGGCGTTCCCAACAGGCGGACACTATAGTCCCCGTGGGACTGTCTATCGGAGCCGATCAGATGCCCAGATATTCAATAGCTTCCGGTAAACTCCGGCGTCGTCACGTCCCCGCTTTTCAGGTCGACAGCCCCTTACACAACGAGCAAGAACAAGTCGGCTCGTATCCGGCCGGACGGAAAAAATTAAGCTTGCCCGTACTTCTGTTCTTTCTTGGCCTCCTCTGGCCGTGCCAAATTTATATCGGGTCACTGCGACTGTCGCTCTATCGTATCGTCCTTCTCGTGATGATTTTGCCTTGCTTGAGCAAATTTGTCGGCGGGAGAGTAGGTATAAGGATTTTCGACGTCGCAGTGCTGTTGTTCTCCTTCTGGCGTGTCCTCGGCTTAATCGTTGTTAATGGAATAGAACCGTCCAGCCAAACGTTCGGAATTGAGTGGATCGAAACCATCGGACCCTATCTTTTGGCGCGCTGCTTCATCCGTGACGCGGACGACTTCTACAACATGGTCCAGCTCCTGTTCAGGCTCGTGCTCGTCCTAATGCCGTTCGCCATTATCGAGCTTGTTTCTGGGCACAACATTTTGCGCGAATTGTTTGCGATGATCTGCCCAACGCCCTTGTTTAGTCCGGAGCAACGATCTGGGTTAACTCGCGTTCAGTCGGTTTTTGATCATCCAATTCTTTTTGGCGTGTTTGCGGCCAGCGTGCTTGCCCCGGTTTACTTGGTTCTCGGCTACAAGACGAGCTCCCTTCAGCGCTACCTCATGACTGCGGCCGTAGCGGCTACTGCGAGCATGTCGTTGTCCGCCGGACCCTTAATGGCCATTGTCGCCCAGGGGCTCCTGCTGGTATGGAACTCGCTGCTAAAGGGCGTTAAGGCCCGATGGAAAATTCTGATCGGCCTTTTGGCCGTAGCCACCACTTTGATTGAAGTTGTGGCCAACCGATCCTTGCCGTCAATTGTCTCCGGGTATCTCACATTTGATCCTCAGTCATATTATTTTCGGCTGCTGATATGGGACTACGGGTCGGCGGTAGCCCTAGATCATCCCGTTTTCGGCATTGGCCTGAGCGATTGGGAACGCCCCAATTGGATGGGGCCAAGCATTGACAATTTTTGGCTCGTCTTGGCAATGCGCTCCGGCTTGCCGGCGCCAGTTCTCCTGCATCTGGCCATTTTGTTGATCTTCCTTACCGTAGGTTTCAAGAAGGGTCTCGATGGGAAGATGACAGCATATCGAACGGCTTTTCTGATCGCCATGACCGGGATTTACCTGGTCGGTTGGACCGTCCATTTCTGGGACACCGCATATGTTGCTTTTCTATTTCTAATGGGGAGCGGCGCCTGGGTGCTCGACGCAGAGGCCAAGGAGAGAGCCGGCTTGCGTTTGCCCGCACGGAACGTACGTTACGGGGTACTGGCTGAATAGTTCGACAACTTACACATGTACCTTGGTCGTCGAAAAAGCGCATGGAACGCTGACGTTTAGCTTTGCAGTTTTCCAATTCTCTCAGCAGCCGTCCGGGTCGGAGTACGCGATCCGAGAAGTGGCTTAAGCGATTCGATGCAGCGCTCAGCCCACTTCGACACCGTCTTCTTCTTGCTCAACACCGGGCCCTCGACAAAGATCCAAGAGGCGTAGGCCAGGACTAGGGTGACGAGGAAGACAACCGCAGCGCCAATCCACCATGTATGCATATTCGGAAATGTTAGACTGAACGCAAGCAGGACCGGTGCATGAATCAAATACACGCCATAGGAAAGGTCATGTTTTAGCGAGACCTTCCCGGGCAGAGCGGAAAGTCCGCAAAACATCATCAGGTACGGCAGGCAGATTGGCATGACGAAGGGTCCTCCGCCGAGGGGCAATGCCCCGACGAGTACGACCAACGTGGTACACGCCAACACGGGGGAGAACGGAATGCGCGCGCGAAACAGGTATAGCACGACGCCGCATCCGAAATAGACGAATAGGCTCACGAAGATCGGAAAACGGCCGCCTAAGGCGGCGGCGAATGACGGACTGAGCGCGATCGCGATGGAGATTGCATAGGACGCGCACCAAAACACCAAAACGAGCCTGCGTCGTTTCAACAGGCCAAGGACACCGAAGAGGCCCAGGAGCATATAGCAGAGAACTTCGAAATGCAGGGTCCAAAGCGCGCCATTGATGCTCGCCGGGGTTCCGTCGCTCGCGACCACGCCGGGCAAATAGTTCACCATCAGGGTCAAGATGTTCTTGGCGTAGAGGTACGTCTGAGGATCTCTGAAGTAGGACGTCAGAGAATGCGTTGTGAGGATTGGACCAAGTACCAGCATCGTCAGTACGACGTTGACGATCAGACCAGGAAATATCCGAAGGCTCCGATGCAGTGCGTAGTACACAACGCTCGCCGTGCGCAGCAAGCCGGGAGTCACCAGGAAGCCGCTGATGGCGAAAAAGATGACCACAGCGAAGCGGCCGAAATCCATGTACCCCGCGCTATAATGCAATAGAGGATCGTCTCGGACATCGGGATATTGAAGCCCGCGGCAGTGATGGAGGAGCACGATAATTGCCGCGACAAGCCGCACGTGATCGAAACCAGGCCCTCTGAAAGAGGTCAGAACCAATCTGTCCTCGATGGTCAAGCGCGCACCTCTTCTACCAGGTCGATGATCGGCGCGGGAGCGCACCCTGCCATTTCAATGTCAGTTGCCCTGCGCTGAGGGCTTGCCGAAGTCGAGGCCATTTCGAACTTCTCAAATGGGCCGTTCGGATCCCAGACCGAGCAGAGTTCCTCGAAGGCCGGCGGCCGGCAAAATAGACAAGTAACGATATTAATATTAAACATATTAATACGCGCCTCCCCCGCGAGACAAGGATATTAACTAGTGAGGGGCCCGATCGTTTTCCCGCCGATTGAGGGACGGTCTCCTCGATCGGAATTTGCGAAGATGTTTCAGTGCCATACAACGATCCCGGCTTTGAAAGCCGGTTTTTTCCTGCCATCATCGAAATGGTAATATACCGAGATATCAAATAAATTTAAATATCACACGCTAGATAATTGGATCGGTCTCGACCATTATAGCGGAAATCCACGGTGCGCCTGCCGCCTGCGAATGTGCTGCGCGGGGCGACCGAGAGGGGCCGCCGTGAAGCCGAGCCGAACGAGTTCGCATGAAGTTGGATCGCCGTGCTTGCCGATTTCTTGGTTTGCATCAGTTCGAGCATGACCGCGAACTGAGAGACAGGACAATGACGATTCGTACCGCCCTAGTGCAGTTGCCCAATGTTGGATCTCTCCGAGGAGAGAAATGAAAGATCTCAAGGAACGAGCAGTTCGCGGTGGCTTGGCCAGGCTCTGCGGCCAAGCAGCAAATCTGGTCCTTCGCCTCAGCTTCATGATGATTATGGCGCGATTGCTGGATCCGGAGGAGTTCGGATTGGTGGCTATGGCGACCATCTTAACGGGGTTTTTCGAAATCTTTAGGACAGCCGGCCTTTCGTCGGCCACGATCCAAAAGGCCAGCATCACCGGCGAACAGATTTCGACACTGTTTTGGATCAATATCCTTGTTGGGACGGTACTCTGTCTTCTGTGCTCAGCGACAGCTCCGGTTCTCGTTTCCTTCTATCACGAACCCCGGCTTTTCTGGGTTACCGTGACCCTAAGTGTGGGCTTTGTGTTCAGCGCGGGCGGAGTGCAGCATTCTGCGCTGCTCCAACGCCAATTGCGTTACGTCGCCCTTGCCATAGCTGAAACACTTTCCCTACTGGCAAGCTTCGCGCTCGGATTAATCATGGCGTTCGGTGCATTCGGGTATTGGGCTCTCGTCGTTTCAACGATTGCCGCGCCGGCCATCAATACCGCCTTGATGTGGGCGAGCACTGGCTGGATGCCGGGCATGCCGCGCCGCAACGCTGGGATCTACCAGATGCTACGCTTTGGTGGCACAATCACTCTGAACAACCTGGTGATGTATTTCGCTTATAATCTTGACAAACTGCTTTTGGGCCGCTTCTGGGGCGCCGATGCGCTCGGACTCTATGGAAGAGCGTACCAACTCATCAATGTACCAACCAGCAATCTCCATACGGCAGTCGGTGGTGTCGTGTTTTCCGCAATATCGCGGCTCCACGATGACCCAGTACGTCTCAGGAATTACTTTCTGAAGGGCTACTCCCTTGTCTCCTCGTTAACCGTGCCTGTTTCCGTTTTCGGAGCCTTTTTTGCAGACGACATAGTCGTTGTTGCTCTTGGACCGAAGTGGACGGATGCGACAACGATGTTTCGCTTGTTGACTCCGACCATCTTCGTGCTCGGCGTTATCAATCCTACAGGCTGGCTCATCCAATCCGTTGGGCTGCAGGTACGAAGTTTAAGAATTGCCTTTGTCATCGCTCCACTCGTCATGACCGCATATCTGATTGGACTGCCTTATGGTCCCAATGGCGTCGCGCTCGCCTTTTCGGCTGCGATGACCGTGTGGCTGGTGCCGCATGTTTTCTGGTCGCTGCACAATACAGTGGTTTCCCCTTGGGACGTGTTACTAGCGACATGCCGGCCGTTCCTTGCGAGCATCGTGGCCGCCGCCTTTGCCCTTGGCATTGAATTCTATATGATGAATCTAGGCTACTTGCAGTCGCCGCTCTTGCGGCTTCTGACGGCAAGCGTTGTCATGGTCATATTTTATCTTGTGATCTTCTTGTTCGCCTTGGGGCAAAAGACGCTCTATTTCGACCTTCTGAGGGGATTGAAAGGCTCTACTCCTTCGGCCAAGACTCCAACTGAGGCTGGTTTCATGGACTCCGAAACAACGAACAAACATCTATGCACGTAGCGCGCCTCATTCCGCCAGTATTGTGACTCCATAGGAACTCCGGTGACCACGAACTCTCCCAAGTTTTCGGTCGGGCTCGCTGTACGTAATGGCCGACACTCCGTCGGACGCTGCATCGAATCGATCCTGTCTCAGGACTTTACTGATTTTGAACTCGTCATCAGCGATAACGCCTCGGATGACGGAACGACGCGAATGCTCGAGGAATACGCGTGCGCCGATCCGCGTCTTAGGATCAACGTTAATCAGACCAACATCGGTTTGCACGAGAACATGCGGCGTGCCCTCGACCTTTCCCGAGGGACCTTCTTCCGCTGGATCAGTGCCGATGATTGGCTCGAACCGAGTTGCCTTTCCACTTGCGTTCGTGCGCTTGAGAGCCGCCCCGACGCGACCGGTGTAACCACGTGGTTCACGATACACACGCCTGGCCGGCCGCCCCGATACGAAGAGTATCGGGGCGAGGTCCCGGACTCGCCGGATCCGGCTCAGCGTTTCGAGCGCATGTTGTGGTTCTTCCACGCCGGAGACGCGAAATACGATCCGGTGTATGGCGTCTATCGCCGGGATTGCCTCATTCGAACTCCCTTTCCCCATCCCTCGGAGCGGACCGACTGGTTGATTAGCGCCGAACTCGCGCTCCTTGGCCCTGTCATCCACGTGCAGGAGCGGCTTGCAAACCGCACACGCGAATATCCCCGTAGCGTCGATCAAGCGGCCTTCAGGCGCCGTCTCGACCCCGTACTGGCAGAACAGCTGAGGACCTCCCCACGCCGCCTGTACCGCGAATTGTATGCCCTCGCCGTTGCAGCGGATCTCTCCGATGCGCAGCTGCGACGTTGCAAATCGGCGCTTCGGCGCTTCTGGATCAAAGAGCAGATCCGCCTGGCGCGCTCAGGAATCTCCCAGGGGCGACATCGAATATTCCGACAATTGCTGCCACTTTACTGAAAGTCCAGCACAATTAAATGAAAGACGTTTGGTGAGTTTTTTCAAGACTTCCTGCCACAATCATTGATGCCGTGAGCCAGACCGAGGGAAACGGGCCACTGGAATTTTGATCCAACCTCAGCAGAGAGTTTATAGATGAAGCGCATTAAGGACCGGCTGATCGGAAGAGCGCATAAACTTGTCAACCGCCTAGTCGACTCTATCGTGAGGCCGATAATCGGCGAATTGCGCAGAGCAAATTTGCCGCTCCAAAATTCAATCATCGCTAATCCGCTTCTGGCTTATGGACGGCGACACTTTTCCCAAAATGACGAAGACGGAATCTTACTGGAGATTCTGCGTCGAATTGATATCACCCAACGCTCAACCTTTCTTGAATTAGGTGTAGGTGACGGGACAGAAAACAACACGATTATTTTGCTTGCACTGGGATGGCGCGGTATTTGGATCGGTGGAGAGGACCTTGCGTTTCAACTGCCTATAGATGGCGCGCGTCTCGTGTTCTTGCAGCGCTGGATCACAAAGGATAACGTTGCCGCGTTGGTAGACGAAGGTCTTGCGGCACTGCGCAAAAGTTTACCGGACATCCGCGTAGCCGTGGTCGACTTGGATGGAAATGACGGACACATCCTGAGAGCGCTTCTCGCTCTAGGCCTCGCACCCGATGTATTCATCGTCGAATACAACGCAAAATTTCCTCCGGGAGTTGAATTTGAAATGCCATACGATAAAGACCATCGTTCGCAAGGTGACGATTATTTTGGCGTCTCCCTTCAAAGTTGGGTAAGAATATTTTCACCGGCAGGCTATGCACTAGTTGGCTGCAACGACAACGGAGTGAATGCATTTTTCGTGAAGACAGCACATATGCCGCGGTTCGCAGACGTCCCAACCAATATTGAAGTCCTTTACAGAAACGGTTCCTACTATCGTTACCCCACCACGGGCCATGCAACGTCGCCAAAGACCGTCCGCTATATGGCAATGTCGCAAGATTGACCGAAACACGTCGTCGCCTTTTGCACTTTGCCACGATGCGACTACTATGGCGTGCCCGAACGCGACAATACCATAATGACCGCAAGAGTTGCGAGCATTGGCGCTTTCAAAGCGGATCCGGAGTCCTTCGCCGTTTGTCACTGTCGACCAACATCAAAGAAACGTGGCTATCCTTCCGAGAGAGAGAGATGATCTTTAAGGGTTGTGAGAGTTTCTTTGATCCGAGTTCGCATCCTACTTAAAGTCCTGCGCAGTATCTTATCCATCACAATCGGAGCGCGTGGCCGCGCAGCCGTTGCAGGTTGGCCCGGGCCTCCCGGCACGACGGCACGGACAGATCATCCCGATCAGCTGCTTTGCCTGGTAGCTCACCCAGCTCTTGCCGCACCCGATGTCGACGAACGCGTCCGAGGCCGTCAGGTGCAGATGCCGCGGGACCGCACGGATTGTCGGCATGGCGGGATGGTCAATGGCTATAAGGCCGCGAGAGGAGATACCCCGCCGCAGCTCCCATCAGAGATTTTCGAACTGCAGCAAAAGCCAGCGGGGCCACGACGAGGAAAGCTTGTTTTATCGTCGGGCTTACAATGTGCGGTGCCGGGCCGCGGAAATCCAACCGGACCTTCGCGCGGTCTTTTGCCACACGCCACGAACATCACGGCGGTATGACCGCTCCAGTCTCATGCCAAACGTTGCCGGACCATAGGAAACCCGGCGCCTTGCGGTTGAAGCCGGAGTGCGTTCCATATGCTCCACACCTCGGATAATAGCGTCTCGAGAAGCGATTGTTGGTGACGTGGACGTTGACCGGAGACGCGCCGTGCTGTGACGGGCCATATATGGTATAACTGCCACCGAAGAAGAGATTGCCGTCAATGGTCATGTCGTATTGGCCTTCGGACAAGGCGAGGCATGAGCTAGCCCCTTGCCAGTGAGTAGGCGAGAAGGCGCCGCCCGTCTCGATGCCGACAATGGTGTTATGGATCACTCGGAGGCCGCCCGTATGATCCCAGCCATACGTTTGCAGGCCGTCGTCGTGATCTTCGCCCCAATCGGCAAAGTCGTGGATGTAGTTATCGTGCATGTAGAGTGAGCCGCCGCCGTCGACTCCGTTTTCGCAGCCATAGATTTCGCAGAACCCGACTTCGATGGCATTGTATACACCATCCAGCAAGAGGGAAGCGTCGCGGTTATCCTTAACCGGCACGCCATAGAGCCTGCAATTCAGAACCTTGAGATCCTTGTTGCCGAGCTCGCCTGGCACACCAACGCACCAAAGCTGGCCGGAGCCGTTGACGATGCAATTCTGGACCGTAACGTTATTGGCGTGGACCACAATCGCCCCGGTCACACGCAGCCCGCTGACCACAGCGTTGTCTGTGCGGACCTCGTAATTGCCCATGTGGTCCTGAAATATCGTTTGAGCGACCGGTCCCGTATTAGTTTCATCGGGAAAGCCGGAAAACTGCGTAGCAGGGGCTGGCACGGGAGATTGTGCTATGCCAGCCGTGACAACGGACATCGCGCCGGAGAGGAGACCAGTCGTCAGCACGCGTCTATTGATTTTGTCCATGGCGTTCGGGCACGCGTTCGAGAACGTCGCGAAATATGATCGGATCTACGATACCGGCGGGTCCAGTCAACGCGTTCTCATTTCCTCCGAACGGACTGACTGGCCATTCACCACAGAACTAGCTCTCCGTGGACTGATCATTCGTACGGACGAGCGGCTTGTAAATCGCGCGCGCGTACCCAAATCGATCAAGCCGCGTCCAGGCGGCGCCTCGATCCTGCGCGGGACTAAAGACCTCACCGGGGCGCATGTATCGCGAGTTGTATGCCCTCCCGGTTTCAGCGGATCTCTCGGACGCGCAGTTGAGCCATTGCAGGTGAGCACTTCGACCATCGGACGTGCGGCATCGAACATTCAGAAACCGACATCCAAAACAGGTCGCTCTGCATTCACCGGCGATTTGACTCCGCGACTCGGCGGACCCATGCCTCGCGCCAAAAGGGATAGATCTGACGTGGGCAGAACCAACAGCCGGGGGTGCGCTCGCCAGAACAGACGGCGCCCTCAAGGATGAGGCAGTCCTTGATCTTGAGCATGCGACCAGTCTTGTCATCCACAATACGTCGCACCTTGTCCCTAATGCGAAACGTTCGGCCGCAATAGGGAAGCATCTCACGGTCGAAGGAAAGCCCGAGATTCAGACCACTCTCGTCAAGTGTGGCCGCAATCTCGGTTGGCGACCGCACTTGCACGAGATCACCGGGCTGGAGATCACTTGACGCTCCCCCTTTGGTACAATTTCCTGGGCCTCGCAACGGTAGCGGCCGGAGCAGGCCAACACGACGTGCAAGCTCCAAGATAAGCCCCCGCACTAAAAGGCGGACGAAATGCAGAGAGCCAAAATTGCCGTTCGTCAATTCACGCCAGTACTGTGGAAGATAAGACTTTTTCAGCTCCGTGGTGGCTTTGAAGGCATCGGTTGCCTGACAGCGCCACACCTCGGATCGCTGGCCTTCGATCTCGCGCACTGTACGCGTTCCCGCCTGCGTGAGACGATCAAGCTTGGCGGCGGCCTCATGGCTCTCATCGACTACACCTGACTTTTCATCAACGCGACGAAGCCAAGCGTCCTTCCAATAAAACAAGCAGCCGGCCTGGCAGCCATCGTGACCTGCCCCGTCGCAGCGGGGACTGTCGAGATAGACCGTGTCGGACATGCGACGGCTTCCGGTTGACGCGATCGTGTCACAAATCCTGTCCACACGTCGAGTTACCGTGAAGCGTCGTCCCGCATAACGGGCCATCTCAGGCATGAACGGCAGTTTCTCAAGAGCGGCATCACTGTCCAACGTCGCGAGAATCTCCGCCGCGGACCGGACCTCAACAACATCGCCTGGGCGCAACGGACGCTTATCTGCAGATGACATGGTGTGTGCCTTGCAACAAATTGATCATTTAATATAGCCCTATTATATTTATTATTCCATGACAACATCAATTGTGATGTCCGTGCCGTTACCCAGCACCACGAGGCGCCGCTATTCCAGCCAAAGATCGAGCTCACCCGACCGGAAAATACTCAATAAGAACAACATCAATCTGTCTGACTGACCCAAAGACCCCTTGCATGCGCGACTGAGGTTAACATAATTTTCAACAAGACTAATTTAAATATTGATTTATTTAAACATTGATTTATACCACCTCCATCGGGATCTATTAAATCGGCAATCGAGGAGACGCGCCTCATGAATAACACCGTTTTCTTCGACTCGAACGTTTCCGACGATATCCGACGCCAGCAACTGTACGATGGGCAACTCTTCGTTTACGGCGCCCGGCCGAGCGTTCTTGCTCTAACCAACTTTGCGAGGTCGATGATCGAAGACGCGTTCGGCGGGCTCGATCCGAGAACCGCTCAAAAGAACATGGAAGTCGAGCGTTACGCGGACATTCTCGGAAAGTTGAAACCAGCCTTCATTCACCATCCGGAATCGAAGCGTCACCTCAAGGCGGTTTTGGAAGATTTCGGCTGCGATTCGGAGAAGACCTTCTTCGACGTACCTCGAATGCGCAGCTCCACGAGCGATAACTATCTCACGACCGGTATTGCACTCGCCTGGCACGCTCACCGAGATACCTGGTATTCGGCTCCCCCCTGCCAGATCAACTGGTGGCTGCCGATCTATGATATCGAATCGAACAACGCCATGGCATTTCACCCGCGGTATTGGACGAAGCCCGTAAAGAACAGCTCTTCCGACTATAACTACTATGTATGGAACAAGATGCATCGCGGGGAAAGCATTGCGAAGCTCATCAAGAGTGACCCGCGTCCGCTGCCACGCGCAACCGAACCGATGGAGCTTGACCCCCAGACTCGACTCATTTGCCCTGTGGGCGGCGTCCTGCTGTTCTCCGCGGCGCAAATGCACTCAAGCGTACCCAACACATCGGGCGTAACCCGCTTCAGTATTGACTTCCGGACCGTCCATTTGGACGACGCCGCCGGAAAACGAGGTGCGCCGAATATTGATTCCGCATGCACCGGAACCGTCATGCGGGACTATCTCCGTTGCACAGATCTGTCGCGAATACCCGAGAACGTCATTGCACTCTATGATGATGGCACCGAAGCCGGCGGAGAACTGGTCTACGCTCCGAAGACCGTAGGCGCCGAAAGTCGGGCTTCATAGGATCTGGTGCCGCGCCTCTGATCACTCCAACCGGCAGTGCCGTTTGCCTGCCGGGTCGATTCGTAATAGCAGCCAAGATAGGTTTCGCACCCCG
This sequence comes from Bradyrhizobium sp. UFLA05-108, assembly GCF_059803455.1. Classification (NCBI taxonomy): domain Bacteria; kingdom Pseudomonadati; phylum Pseudomonadota; class Alphaproteobacteria; order Hyphomicrobiales; family Nitrobacteraceae; genus Bradyrhizobium; species Bradyrhizobium sp. UFLA05-108. The sequence goes on from NZ_JBANAZ010000025.1 coordinate 26,666, forward strand.
CGGCATTTTCGTAGTGGCACTACAGGCCAAGCCGATTCCGCGGGTCAGATTTCGTATGACGCACCCGCGCCGACGTTGCCTGCTAAAGCGACAGACTTTCTAGCCGAAGAGTTGGTCTCGTGCGCCCGCTCTGTCCGGAGGTGTGGCGAGGCGTGATCTATACCAATCGACCGTGCGCCGCAGGCCCTCGTGCAGCATTGTCGACGGGCTCCAGCCGATCGCTTCGTAGGAAGCAATCAGATCGACTGCCCTTGGCCGCTCAAGAGGTCGATCCGGAACGGCCCCGAACAGCGGTTCGGGGGCACCCGGAATCAATTGTCTCAACTCCTGAACAAGCTCCCGGATCGAGCACTCCTGGCCCGACCCGATGTCAACCGTGCGACCGTTGGCGCCCGATGCGTACGCGCACGCGACAAGGCCGTCGACTACGTCATCGACGCAGATCCAGTCAACAAGCCGAAAACCGCTGCTCAGCTTGGGGCGCTCGCCGCGCAAAAAGGCGGTGGTGACATAAGGGACCAGCTTTGTGAGGTCGGTCTGCCCCGGCCCGTAAACCATCGAGATCTTCGTCATGACGGCCTCGGTCTTGTACAACGCTTCGAACATTCGCGCGTAAGCGGCCGCGGCTCCTTTTGCGGCGGCATATGGCGAACAAGGCACGGAATCCACCTCGTCCGGCTCCTCTAGCGAGCCTGCAAAGACAATCCGGCCGGCGCCGTTCTCAGCGGCAGCAAAAAGAAGATTGAATGCGGTGAGGAAGTTGCTTTGCATGATCGGCAGCACCACGTCGAGGCTGCGCGACCCCGTCACCAGACTAGCAAGGTGATAAGTCTTGTCAGGCAGGACGGTCCGGATCAGCTCTTGCGTTGCCCGCAGGTCGATCAGATCCGCGTTCCACCAACGAATCGTAGCGGCGCGCGGAGCATCGCTCATATCTCCACCAATCGATCGCCACCAGGCCACTACATCGACCGGCGGCTGACGCGAGACCGCGTGCAACTCTACGCCGGAAACCACCAGCCTCCTGCACAGCTGCGCCCCAATGAACCCTCGTGCTCCAGTTACCAGTACCTTTTCCATAGCTGCACCCTGGAGCCTGAGCCGGAAAGTCGAAACCGGTTCCCAAAACGATCATGTTCGAACGAGAGATAGAGCGCGTCGACGAGTCGAAACAACGGCATCCCCACCAATGCAGAAGTTGCTGTGGTCCATCAGATCCGGGCTCAACCTTTGCTCCTTTGCCTGGGTGCCAACCGATCAAGCCAGCGAGAGTTTGCGCGCGATAAACGCCTCCGCATAGCGTTCCTGCGCCCGACACTCCATCCCCCTCAGCCGTGCCAAGCCGAGAAAAGTTTCGGCATCGAACCACTGCTTCGAGCGTTGGCTGCCGAAGTGCGCGACGAGCAAGTCTACTTTGCGCTGAATTGCAGATGCTGACACCGGCACATATAGATTCGGTCTCGCCATATCGCCATCCCACTTGGGTATCTCGTACTCTAGGATGAGATGGCCTCGGAAAGTATTCCAGGCAAGACGAGCGAGCTGACGATGGTCCTGATGTGCGTCGTCGCTGCGGTGCGTGAGGATGACATCGGGATCAACTCGGTCTTTCAATTCCTCGAACCAGACCTTGATCTTCTCACCCTGCTCAGGGAAGAAGCCGTCTCGAAAGGCCATGACCTCGATCTTGCTGCTCGCGGCCTCCCGCAGAAAATCACTGGCGGACGCTATCGCCTCCTGTTCCCGCTCGCCAGCACCGCTGAGAACGCACCAATGAACGTCGAGGCGAATGCCTTGGTCCAGCCAGCTAAGCAGTGTTGCTCCCGCACCAATTTCGATATCGTCAGAGTGCGCCCCCAAGCATAGCACCGATAGCCGATCACCCCGTCCAGCGATCTGAAGCGTCTTCACGAATTCACCGCGACCGCAACCTGGTTGCTGAGCTGCCACGGCGTATCGCCACGCTCGATCATCTCCTCGAGGACCTGCCTGTCCCTGAGCGTATCCATGGCGCGCCAAAATCCTTCATACCTGTATGCCATCAGCTCGCCGCGCTCGATAAGGCGCTTGAATGGCTGAACTACCAACTCGTCCCCTTCCCGGATGTGGTCGAATATCTCTTTGCGGAAAATGAAATATCCGCCATTGATCCAGATCTCGGATTCCTGACTCGCACGTATCTGCTGAACGGTGCCATTCTCATCAAATTCAGCAAGGTGAAATGTGATTGGCGGGTGTATGGCGATGAAGCAGCCAATCTTGCCGCTCTTCCGGAAGCTATCGATCATGTGCGGGAGCGGTGCGTCGGTCAGTCCATCGCTGTAATTGGCGAGAAACATTTCCTCGTCCTCGACCAGATGGCGGACCGCAAGCAGACGCTGACCAATGTTGCGCCATATTCCCGTGTCCACGAGTGACACGCGCCAATCTGGCGGCCGGGCGCCCAGCAATTCGACCTTCTTGCCAAAATGGGAGATTACGCAGTCAGTATTTGCCGCCTGCTTATAGTTCAGAAAATAGTCCTTCACCACGTTTGCTTTATAGCCAAGACACAGAACGAAATCCCGATGTCCATACTGGCTGTAGTATTGCATGACATGCCAGAGGATCGGCTGATGACCGATCGGTATCATCGGCTTCGGGATACTCTCCGAATACTCACGGATCCGGGTACCAAGTCCTCCGCAGAACAGAACTACCTTCATGGCGCAAACTCTCGCGGATCGATAACCTCTACATTCGGAATGGGCACCACCAACTTGCAGCCCCAAGAGCTCACGTGACGCATCTGTCCGACGATTTCGCTCTTCAAATTCCACGGCAAGATCAAGAGATAGTCTGGCCGCGCCTCGTCGATCGCGGAAACCGGACGAATCGGAATGTGCATTCCGGGCGTGTAGCGTCCATGCTTGTAGGGATTGCGGTCGACGGTAAAGTCGAGAAAATCTGTGCCGATCCCGCAGTAGTTGAGCAACGTGTTGCCTTTGCCAGGGGCGCCATACCCGCAGATCTTTGCACCCTTCTCCTTGCACTCGATCAGAAATGACAGGAGCTGGCGCTTGGTGCGATGAACATTTGCAGCGAATCTGGCGTAGCTCGCAATGTCCTCAAGTCCAATTTCTCGCTCGCGAGCGAGCAAGCCATCAACCTGCGGAGCTATCGCGTGTCTGCTGTCCTGATGGCACAGATACACACGTAGCGATCCTCCGTGTGTTGCAAGTTGTTCGACATCAAATATTTTCAGGCCGTGCCTGCGCGCAAGGCGATCGATGGTGACGAGCGAAAAATACGAGAAATGCTCATGGTAAATGGTGTCAAACTGGTTTTCCTCGATCAAGCGCTCAAGATGTGGGAATTCAAGTGTGACAACTCCATTCGCCGCCAGAAGATGAGCCATTCCGGCCGTGAAGTCGTTGAGATCGGGCACCTGCGCCAGCACATTATTACCGATGATGAGATCGGCCTTGCCACCTTCCAACGCAAGGCGCCGGGCAAGATCCAGCCCAAAGAACTCAACCAACGTCGGAACATTCTTTCCCCGAGCGGCCTGGGCCACATTCGCGGCTGGCTCGATTCCGAGAACGGGAATCCCCAACGGCAGAAAGTGTTGAAGCAGGTATCCGTCGTTGCTCGCAATCTCAACTACCCTGCTCTTGGGCCCGAGAGCAAACCGCGCTGCCACCGCTTCGCAATAGCGACGCGCATGCTGAACCCAGGAGGTGGAGTATGAGGAGAAATACGCATACTCCGTAAATATGTGCGCCGGTTTGACGTACTCCTGCAACTGCACCAGGAAGCAGCCGTCGCACACGAGCACGCGTAACGGAAAATAGGGCTCCATCTGATCGAGTTGATCGCCAGGCAAGAAGCTCTCGCACAGCGGCGACATCCCAAGGTCGATGAACGTCGTTGCGAGCTTTGCGCCGCATAGGCGACAACACCCCCGGGGAGACGTATCGATGCTCACTTTCGCGGTTTGGCGTGTCGCCACCTGGATTGATTCTGCTTGACTGGTAAACATCACTATTCGACGCCCTGCTCCAACGCCGGCCTTGAACCTTAAGCCAGAAATGAACACTGTCCTATAATACACACCCGCATTTAAATTTAAATATGGTTTTGCAATAATAAGCGCGCTATTTTTGTTAATTAAATCACCAAATAAACCATCTTCCGCCTGCTCTCGCCAGAAGACAAAGCCTGCGGGACGGCGGGATGAGCAGAAGGTTCCTCCCAGGTTTGGTAATCCAAAGGCAGTCATTCAGATGGAATTTTGCCCTACAGAGCTCCATGAAGCCTATCTCCTACGACTTGAGCCGGCGCACGACAGACGCGGCTTCTTCGCTCGCAGCTTCTGTGTCGAAGAATTCGTGGCCCGTGGACTCGAGGCCGATTATCCGCAGCACAGCATTTCATTTTCCGCGCGCAAGGGAACTCTGCGCGGCATGCACTACCAGAACGCCCCGTACGGCGAGGCAAAATTGGTCCGCTGCACCCGAGGCGCCATCTTTGACGTTATTATCGATATCAGACCCGACTCACCAACCTATCGCAATTCGCAGGGATTTGAGCTGTCGAGCGCGAACGGCGACCAACTCTACATTCCGAAGGGGTTCGCGCACGGGTTCCAGACGCTTTGCGATGATGTCGAGGTGAGCTACCTGATTTCCACGCCATACCAGCCTGATTTCGCCCGCGGCATTCGCTACGACGATCCGGCGTTCGGACTGAATTGGCCGCTAGCGATTGCGGAAATTTCCGAGAGGGATTTGCATTGGCCTGATTTTTCCCAATAGAGCGCACGAGCCTTGTACAAGGGTCAACTCAGTCGGCTTCTTGCTGGCATTGCAACGCAAATTCTTGAATCAAATGGTGGTTTATGGCGGCCATTCTCCAGCTCAACGCCAACTCCGGCTCTCTGGTCCAGTTGAGAACGGGCGCAGCGGATGCGCCGCTTTTCCTCTTCTGCGGAGGCGACGGCAACCCCCACGGCCTCTCAGCACTGGCATCGCGCATACGCAACTCAAGAGCGTCGATTGGCATCGATTTTTGTCGAGGCGACAGTCACGGTAAGTTACCTTCGACGGTCGAAATTATGGCGGATCGCTGCTGCTCTGCAATCCGCGCGTTTCAGCCTCGCGGGCCCTATCACCTTGTTGGCTATTCGTTTGGAGGCCTAGTCGCGATCGAGGTTGCGCGCTTGCTTCGGCAGTCGGAAGAGGAGATTGGGCTGGTAGGACTAATCGATACTCGGTTCGACCAACGCTTCTGGCCGACGCGTATTTTTCTCCGCTCACAAGCGCACCTGATCTACCGACATCTCGCGATCCTTGTCGGAGTACCACTGAACCAAGTCGTTCCGACGTTTTTCCAACGCTCTCGGCGACTGGTCTATCGCTTGCTGAGACGACAAATGCCTGCCTCTCGACCCACCTCGACGACACCGGTGGAGTCGATGAGCGCTATCGAACAACACTGCAGAGCACTGATGGCCGAATACCGTCCAAGGTATTATGCGGGAAAGATCACTTCGTTCGAGGCCGACAATCACGATGCGTACGGTTGTAGCCCGGCCGAGCTCTGGCAGGGAATGGCTGCTGACATCGAATGCCGGTCGATAGTTGGCACCCATGTCGGCATCGTGACTGACAGCGCATCGCTCAATGAGCTTGCCGCGGCCCTCGACTCTGCTCTTATGGCCTGCCTACCGCCCCCTTGAGCTTGGGATTTTCAACCATCTCGGCCTTTGCAGTGGAGCCGCCGGCTCGACCGCAATGCGGTTTCCCTCATTCTCGTTTGACCTATTTGCGACGTGCTTCGGATTCCGGTCACCCGAGAGATGACGCGGCGTGTTGGGCGGTGCCCCCGAAAAAAGCCCTGCGTCACGATCTCGGCGACTCTCTCTCATCCAGACCAGCGCTCCACTTGCATACTGATTGGAGCTGGCATCGTTACCCAAGCATCTATTTTGGTTGAGCAACGAACAGTGGCCTCAAGAGCCCGCTCTGATACAGTTGTTGCGCTGCGCCCCCGATTGCAGAAAATGGCAAATTAGCACGCTCGGCAATGTCAAGTAGCGAATGCGCTCCATCAGAAAGGTTCAGTATCCACAGCATAGCCATGTTGGCAGCTACAGCGCCCTTGTCCCCGCCGACCGGTCCATAGAGTCCGCGCCGTCCGAGTTGGGGCTCGCATTTCGGCAGTGTGTTGCAATACACCCCGTTGTTTTCCACGATATCGATTGTCTCGGCAATGAGGCGGTACGACAGGGACAAGTGGTTGGGTGCAATGAAATCGAGATTGTCGCCCGACGTATGGTACTCAGGAATTTCACCGAATTTGCTGCGCTGGAAAAGCCCTACCGGCAAGTTAAATCCGGGCGAACAATACTGGCGTTCGTCATAGCCGTAAGGAGAAAAGTCAAGGATCGTCGGCGTCAGCCCGGAGTGATGCATCGCATGGATAACCGCCCGATCGATCTCGCTATCGCCGCGCCGGCTCTTCTTGTAGGTTGGTCCGCCACCATCTCCAACCATGGAAACGATCAGCCCGTGCTTGATGCGTCGGCACCGATCCTCGTTGCGCGCTAGCCACGTAATCGCGCCGATCGTACCAGGCGCAAACAGAAACCGGTAAGTATATCGCGTCGGCAGTCCCTTCATCCGCTTCGCAAGCTGTGTCAGCAGCGCGATGCCGGAACAGTTGTCGTTGGCGAGCGAGGGGTGGCACACGTGGGCCGAGAGCAAAAATTCATCCTCGGATTCGCCCTCGTGCAGATACTCGCCGTATGTCAGGTATCCGTCCTCGAGGGTCGAGTCGATGACGACCTCGTAGGTCTCGTCTCTGAGCCCCTCAAACAAGCGGTGGCTCATGCAGAATGCCCAGTTCTCCGCGTAATATGATGTTCGATAAGGGATCCGGTCGGGTTGATCCGGCAACGTGTAGACGTGCTGCTTCAACTCGCTCAGCGAGACATGCTTTCGCACCGGCACGCTATAGCTCATGACATGCAGATTTGACCGAGCGAAGTCGAGAATCTTCTCGCCCCGCTCATTCTTGATATACGCATCGCGAATATTCCATTCGCGGGGGACGACCCAGTCGAAGACCGCGGTTCCAGTTGGTACCTCGTGGATCTTAAGATCGATATGCGTGCCGACCGCACGCAGCGTTTTCCGTACCCCATCTCCGGTGATGCTACGGCAGATCGGGTATATCTCCGCAGCAAAGGCGAACAGATCTTCGCCAATATTTTCGCTCAGAAGCAATTCGTTCAACTTCAAATGATCATTCATACTTCAGCTTGAAGATGCTGCTTCGCGTAGCGCAAGTCCCGATCAAGCACTCCGTCGCGGACGAGCTTCCGAATATGGCCAATCCGCTGATATCGCGCTCCTTCGAACTCTTCCAAGGTCACGTTGGACAAACGATAGGCCCTGTAAAGCTGCTCAGCTCCCATTCGGGCATCCCAGCGCGGCTGGAATCCCGGCAACTTGCGCCCGATCTTCTCAAAATTCACCCGGTAGGAACGCGCATCTGGACCCGCACCGTCGGCCAATTCGATCCTGCAATTCGGCACGACGCTCGCGACGATTTCGGCCAAATCTCGAATTCGATAATTGTGGGCGGTCTGGCCGACATTGAATGCTTCATTGAACACAGCCTCGGCCGGCGCCTCCAGGGCGGCAATGAACGCTCTTGAAATGTCTTCGATGTGGACGATCGGACGCCACGGCGTGCCATCCGACTTCAGATGAATCTTCCCCGTCGTGAACGCCCACGCAACCAGATTGTTCAATACGATATCGAAGCGTAGCCGCGGTGAGAGCCCGTATGCCGTTGCGGGCCTCAGATATACCGGACAGAATCCATTTCCGGCCAGTGTCGATATACCTTGTTCGGACGCGACCTTGGATTCGCCGTAGGCCGTCACGGGATTGAGAGCGGCGGTCTCGTCGATCATCTCATCGCCGGCTTTCCCATAGTTGCTGCATGAAGAGGCAAATACAAAGCGCTGCACGCCGGCCTGCTTGGCTACCGCAGCCATTCGAACGCTTGCGCGATGGTTGATTTCGTCCGTCAGCTCAGGCTTCAAATTTCCAAGCGGATCGTTCGACAGCGCAGCAAGATGCAGTATTGCATCATAGCCGACGAAGTCAGCCACCTCCACATCTCTGACATCCTTCTGAATCGTGGGGACATCGAGAATCGAGCCGCCTGCCGAGTATGTGCATCGAGAATAGAGATTACTGTCTAATCCGGTCACTTGGTGGCCAGCGCTGACCAGCATTGGGGTCAAGACGGTACCGATGTAGCCAAGATGTCCAGTTACAACAACTCGCATTTCTTCCTCTCCAAGTAGTGTCTTTTCAGGAACGGGGCTGCCTCACGCGTCCTGGCCAAGCATCGCACGCTCGACCGTCGACAGTCAGCGAACTCACGAAGCTATCCCCTGTTGCTCACGGGCGGCCGCGAACCCACGTTCGGCGCGCCACCACTTCACAAGATCAGATAGCCCCCGCTCAAGTGAGATCGTGGCGCGAAAGCCCAGAAGACGTTCCGCCTTGCCCGTGGCAGCCAAGCGGCGCGGAGCCGGATTCGCCGAGCGTTCGGGTGCGAATTGCGGAACTACCTCGCTACGCCCCATCACTGATGCGAGTGCTGAAGCGAGCTGCACGATGCTTGTTTCGATGCCGCTTCCGACGTTGAACACCTCGTCGCTGACCCTTGCCCGCGCAGCAAGGATGTTGACACGTGCGACGTCGCGTACGTGTACTAAATCCAACGTCTCTTGGCCGTCGCCAAAAATCACGGGAGGCATTCCGACTTCCAGCCGCTCCATCCACCGAATTAGCATCTCAGTGTAGCGTGCGTGGATATTCATCCGACTGCCATAGACGTCGAAATATCTGAACGCGACATAATCAAGGCCATACATATCGTTGTAAGCACGCAGCAGTCCTTCAATACACGCCTTCGCAGCTCCATATACCGTCCGGTTGCCATACGGATTCTGACGCTCGGTCGTCGGAAACTCTTCAGCCATGCCGTATACCGACGCCGACGACGCCGCGATGACCTTCTCGACGTCGTGCTTCACACAGAGCTCAAGCAGCTCGAAGGTGCCATTTACCATGACATCCATCGCCATCCGCGGTTCGGCGGCACAATGGGAGTTTCGTAGTGCCGCTTGATGAAAGACGATATCGGCGCTCTTGACCAGCGCCGCTACCAATTGGCTATCGCGTAGGTCCCCGTCGACCAGCCGCACCGGCCCTCTCGTCAGCGGCCGTCGAAGATTCTCTGGTCGACCAGTCGACATATTGTCGAGCCCGACGATTTCGGTGCAGCCCTCGTCGCACAGCAATTCTATGATATGCGAACCGATAAACCCGGCGGCACCAGTAACGAGAACGCGTTTACCCTTGAGGTCAATCAACACCACTCTCCTGCTGCTAACCTGTTAGGCCTTGTCGCAACGACTTTCTTCTGGAATGCGCCATCATCGCGGAACACTTGAGCTTCGGATCCCGCGATCGTCTTCAGTTCGGCTGCGATGGAAGTGATTCGGTCCGGCGACAATTCCGGATAGATCGGAAACGAGAGAAATTCCCGCCCAAGTCTCTCGGTCACCGGGAGATCGCCAATTCGATATCCAAGTTCGACGTATTTCTTCTGTAGATGGACCGGGATAGCGTAGTGAACACCAACCCCAATCCCAGCGTCGCGTAGCTTCTCGATCACCTTATCACGACATTGAAACCTGACGGCGTATACATGATAGACATGTCGGCTATGGCTGGATGGCTGCGGATGCGCGAGTGACCTATCCGACAACACCCGATCATACTGCATGGCGATGGACCGACGAGCTTCGGTCCAGAACTCAATATGGTTCATCTTAACGTTCAGCACGGCAGCTTGAATTTCATCCATGCGGTCGTCATATGATGATGGGACAACCTGATCACTGTTGTCGCCCTGCTTCCAATCGAGCAGCCGTGATATCCGACGGGCAAACTCGGGGTGATTTGTCGTCACGGCCCCAGCTTCGCCATACGCTCCGAGATTCTTGTCGGGGTAGAAGCTGAAACAACCGAGGTCCCCGATCGAACCAGCTCGCCGGCCCTTGTACTCGGCGCCGTGGGCCTCTGCCGCATCCTCGATGACAATGAGACCGTGCCGGCGGGCCATCGACATAATTCGGTCCATGTCGGCCATGAGTCCATGTAGGTGGGCCGGCACTATTGCCTTCGTCCGCGGTGTGATTGCCGCCTCGATCGAGGCCGGGTCCATCGTCCACGTGACTGGATCGACCTCAACGAAAATCGGCGTAGCGCCCCGGCGGACAATGGCAGCCGCTGCTGCAGCGGAATTCATTGACACCGTGATCACCTCGTCGCCCGGTCCAACTCCGGCCGCCAACAATGCCAGATGGAGTGCCGTCGCGCCGCTATTGACGGCTCGGCAATAGCGGACGCTACAATAATCGGCAAAGCGCGCCTCGAAGACGCCAACCTCAAGCCCGCGCGCAGATTGCGCACTTGCGATAGCACACGCTATCGCGGCTTCGATCTCCGGCCCGATCGTGCGAGCTTGTGCTTTCAGGTCCAGGAACGGGATCAATTCAGCTACCACGATCGTCGTTCTATATGATTTAATAATTTAATGTATCACTATCATTAAATCAAATAAATTGTAATAATCTGGCGACAGATAGTATTAACGGCAGATTTTCGAACCGTCCCGCAGGTTTCCCGTTCGGATTGTCGATTCAGTCCTGGGGGCGCCGCAGACGACGCCGGATTGTGCGGCACTCATTTTCTATCTGCGGTCGATATGCGCGACCTCATTTAGATACGTCCCATAGCCGCTTTTCTCTAACGATCTCGCCAGCGCGACGACCTGGTCGCGATCGATGAATCTCTGCCTTAAGGCGACTTCCTCGAGACAGGCAACCTTCATCCCTTGCCTTTTCTCAATGGTCTGCACGAACATCGCCGCGTCAATCAGCGACTCCACTGTGCCGGTATCCAGCCAGGCGAAGCCTCGTCCCATCCGCTCAACGTGGAGCGCATCGGCCAACAGATAGCGCATCTGCAGATCGGTGATCTCCAGCTCGCCCCGTGCCGAGGGCTCGACACGTTGTGCATATCGCACGACGCGGTTGTCGAAGAAATAGAGGCCCGTGATAGCCCAGTTCGATTTCGGAACCTTTGGCTTTTCTTCGATCTGAAGTGGACGATCGGCGTCATCAAAGGTAACGACGCCATATCTCTCAGGATCTCGCACGTGATAGGCAAAAATCGTTGCACCTTCCTCACGACCCGCAGCTCTGGCGAGGAGTGCACTTAGCCCGTCGCCGAAGAAAATGTTGTCGCCGAGCACCATCGCAACGCGATCGTTCCCGATGAAATCGGCACCAACAATGAACGCATCCGCAAGTCCGGCGGGACGGGGTTGCTCCGCGTACCTGAGCCGAATCCCCCATTGGCTGCCGTCGCCCAGCAGGCGCTCGAACTGACACCGATCTGAGGGCGTGGTGATGACAAGAATCTCGCGGATTCCTGCCAACATCAGCGTCGACAGCGGATAATAGATCATCGGCTTGTCATAGATCGGCAGCAACTGTTTGCTGACAACGTGCGTGATCGGATAAAGTCGCGTTCCGCTGCCCCCAGCCAGCACGATTCCTTTCAGCATCCGCTTCTCCTTCTCCGACAAGTTGATCGAGACAAGTTTCGAGAGAATGGCGCCACACCGGCAGCCGTATCCCGAACACGCGTTCGGCTTTGGACGAATCCAGGCGCGAATTCGGCGGCCTCCGGGCAGCGGTCGGGTGTTCTTCCGTCGTAATTGTTTCGAGTTTCGGAACCTGAAGTCCACGACGGGCGAGGCCATCAAAGATCGCCTCAGCAAAACCGTGCCAGGTCGTTTCGCCCTGTGCTGCGAGATGAAAGATGCCGGAGCTTGCCCTGCGATCAACCGTTACCGACCGTTCCGCAATGTGGAGCAGCGCTGCAGCTAGATCCAAGGCGGACGTCGGCTTTCCGTGTTGATCCTGAACAACCCTTACCACCGGCTGTGTTTCGCACAGCCGCAGCATCGTTCGAACGAAGTTGGTGCCAAAGGGGCTATACAGCCATGAGCATCTGATCACTGTCGCAAGCGGATGCGCCGCTAGAACGGCAGCTTCGCCCGCAAGCTTTGACTCGCCATAGACATTTATGGGAGCCGGAAGATCGCTTTCGTCATAGACGCCCGACTTCGCACCGTCGAAAACATAATCGGTTGACAGATGAATAAGCGGAATATTCCTCCGCCATGCGATGTCTGCCAACGTAGCGGCGCCATCACGGTTGATGCTGTACGCATTCGCTACTTCGGACTCAGCGCGATCGACTGCTGTATAGGCGGCGGTGTTGATAATGATTGAGGGGGCAATCGAATCGACGGCTTTTTCGATCGCTAGACCGGCCGCAAGATCGAGCTCCTTACGACCAAGTGCGACCACGGGCAGCCCGCGATCGACACCGAGATTGTAAAGACACCTGGCTAGCTGACCATTGCGACCGGTGACTAGGATGGATCTTTCCGTCATTTGCGACCTCAATGTTGGGCAACCAGAAGCCCCAGGCGCGAGCCCTTGTGGATTTCCAGGCGTGCGCGTTCCCACCACGCGCGATTCCTAAGATACCAACCAACGGTCTCGGCTAAGCCTTGCTCGAAAGTTCTCTTGGGTTGCCAGCCAAGTTCGCGATGAGCTTTCGACGCGTCGATAGCGTAACGAGCATCGTGGCCCGGACGATCTGCTACAAAGGTGATCAGGGATCGCCTCGCCGACAAACCAGGACATAGCCGGTCGAGCACATCGCAAATCTGGGTGACGACGTCCAAATTTGAGCGTTCTGCGCCACCGCCAAAATTGTACTTCTCTCCGATTTGGCCTCTGAAGAGCAGCTCGATCAAACCAGCTGCATGATCCTCGACATGGAGCCAGTCGCGCACGTTGCTACCGTCGCCATAGACCTGCAACGGCTTCTGCTCGATTGCGTTGAGAGTGGTCAGTGGGATCAGCTTCTCCGGGAATTGAAACGGCCCGTAATTATTTGAACAGTTCGAGACCATAGTGGGCAAGTCGTAGGTTCTGCACCAGGCAAGTGCGAGGTGGTCCGATGCCGCCTTGCTCGCTGAATATGGCGAACTGGGCTGATAAGGCGTATCTTCGCGAAAGCGATCCGACGGCCCCAGCGAGCCGTACACTTCGTCGGTCGAAACGTGGACAAAGCGAAACCGCTTCCGGCGTGCAGCAGAAAGGCCAACGTAATATCTCTTGGCCGTTTCCAGCAGAGTATACGTGCCGAGTATGTTGGTGTTGATGAATTCCGCCGAGCCGGTGATTGACCGATCGACATGGCTTTCGGCTGCGAGATGGATGACCGAGGTCGGCTCGTATTTGGTGAACACGAGGTCCATGGCCGCCTGGTCGCAGATGTCGTGCTGCTCGAACGCATATGAACTTAGCCCCGCGATCGACGACAAGGAGGCGACGTTGGCCGCATATGTCAGCTTGTCGACATTGACCACTGAAGCTCCATGCTGCAGCATCAGTTGCCGACACACTGCAGAACCGATGAAGCCCGCCCCGCCGGTTACTAGGACACGCATGCTCTCTCCGTTATTCGAAGATCGAATTCAGCTGGTTGAGCGTAGGAAGCGTTCGATCTTTTGGTGACACCTGGGCTTCAGACACGTCGACCGGCCACGTAATCGCTAATGCGGGATCGGCCCAATAGAGCCCCCCGTCATGAGTCGGAGCGTACACCTGATCGACCTTGTAGAAGACCACGGTTTTTGGCTGCAACGTACAGAACCCGTGGGCGAATCCCTTCGGAACAAACAACTGCTCTCCGCCTTCGCTATCCAACTCGACCGCAACATGCTTGCCGAAGCTGGGCGATGAGCGTCGGAGATCAACCACCACATCGAGGATGGCCCCGCTTAGCACCCGGATGAGCTTGGCCTGTGCAAACGGCGGACGCTGGAAATGCAAGCCGCGGACCGTGCCAATCCGGTCCGAACTCGACTGGTTGTCCTGAATGAAATCGTGGAGAATTCCCTTCTCCGCGAAGGCGGACCGTCGAAAAGTCTCGCAAAAATAACCGCGGGCGTCGCGGAATCGATCCGTTCGGATCATCTTGACGTCAGGAATCGCCAAACATCGCATTTCCAGCATCAGCGCGTCCTCCGATTATACCGGCCCTCTATCTTCCGAGGGAAAGTCGGCCAGATCTGCGATGCGAAATTTGTCCGTCACGCAAAGGCGTCGCATCTGATGCATTCGAATCTCCGAACCTACGCTCATCGAGTCTCGTGCCTCCAACCATTGCAGTGCGCGATTTCGTGCTCGCGCACGCGAGCCTGGTCGTCGAGCGAGCTCCCGTTCCTCACCTTCGGGACGATGATCAGGCACCCCCCCGCCCCCCAAATAGAGCAACCGAATATCTGTTTGCCCTCCGCCGCTGCTGCTCCAAGAGTCCGACAGAGAGTGTCGATCTGGCCCAAGGACAACTCCAACTCGACCATGCCTGGGGGAGCCGGAGCAATCCACGCGGCCGGCGGAGACTGAATATCGATCATCGAAGCCTCCCCGTAGAAGACCAAAAGGCACGCACAACGGATCGACCTCCTCCGACCGTGCAGACGGCGCAAACGAGGCTCGGCAGCACTGCCAGTTGAACAACCGCAGCGCTTCGAGACGGGCTGCCCAAGTAGCGGCGGTTGTCTGGGAATCGATCAGCTGCGAGCACCGTCGAAGCGGAGGCTGCCAAACATCGCACTTGCAACATCGAAGCTCTCTGACTTTGCTCGCAATTAAATCCATTATTACAGCACGAAGCCCGAAACCGGGTTCATGGCTGCGAAGACGATCAACGCGAATGAAAAAATAGCTCTGTAATTACCGACAGTTCCACTCCACAACCAACTCGTGCACCTTCAATCGAACTACGCAACCCGAGCCCAAATAATATCTCAATACTATTTAATTTGGCAATTGCCATTTTACCAGATATATTTCATTTAAATGCCAGACGCAAAATACAGACGCCGGTGCAAGCGGCTGCGCCGTCGTGGTTGCGCCAACCGAGAACAGGTACCTAATGCTCCAGAGCAATCTCCCACAGACCGACAGGGCACGCCTGCAGCTGAGTGGGCAGACACAATTCGATCAAATCGAAGGCGGGGGGATCGCCGATCTCGTCAAATACGGCATCACCTTTGTAAGACGCCAGTATCTCGTGATCATCGTCACCGCGGCGCTCGTAGTGGCTGCCACGACACTCTATCTTCGAATGGTCCCCCCAACATACACGGCACAAGTTCAAGTCCTGTTGGCGAGTCCGAGGTCTCAATTTGTCCAGCAGCAATCTCTTCTTCCTGAGCCCGTGGTCGATGCCACCCAGATCGAGACACAACTGCAAATGGTCAAATCGCGAGCCGTTGCAGCTGCAGTTATCACACAGCTCAAGCTCGCCGATGACCCTGATTTTACTGGACCAAAACTGTCTCTAAGCTCCTTGCTGCAGCACATCCGAGGCTTGAACCTACGGAAGGACGATCAGCCCTCAGTCTCGGTCGGCGCGGGTCAACCCTCCGAACGGGAAATTGCCGCATTCCTGGACCGACTGTCTGCGTATCGTGTCGGGTATAGCTACGTCATCGAGATCAGTTTCAGCTCGAGCAGCGCGATGCGCGCGGCGGAAATCGCCAATGCCGTGGCGAACGCCTATATCAACGACCAGACAAACGCTAAGTTTGAAGCCACGCGAACAGCGAGAAACTGGCTGCAGGAACGCCTGGAAAAACTCAATGAGCAGGCCCAGGCAGCCGAGCGTGCGGTGAGCGCGTACAAGTCTCAGAACAACATTGTGTCGGCCGGCGGAAAGCCGATCGACGAGCAGCAGATCAACGATCTCAATGCCAGACTGGTGGCAGCTCGCGCGCAGACCTCTGATGCGCAGGTAAAGGTAAACCGGTACGAGGCGATTTTGCGCTCCGATGCTAACGGTTCGTCGGGCATCAGCTCCCCTGATGCGGCTGGCGCGGATGTGCTGCAGAGCCCGATCATCAATAACCTTCGCCAACAGTATCTCGAGCTTTCGCGTCGTGAGTCAGATTGGACGGTGCGGTATGGGCGCGACCATCTGGCAGTCGTCAATCTGCGAACTCGAATTCGAGATCTTCGCACGTCGATTCTGGAAGAAGTCAAGCGGCTCGCCGAGGCAAGCCGGAATGAAATGGAAGCAGCTCAGCAACGGCAACAAGAACTGGAGAAACAGCTCGCTCAGGCGGTCTCTCAATCGCGCCTGACGAATTCGGCGGAAATAACGATACGAGAGCTGGAGAGCCGAGCGAAGGGTCTTCGTGCGATGCACGAGGCGTTCCTTCAGCATTATATGGGCTCGACGCAGCAGGAAACATTCCCGATTTCCGAGACCCGGGTGATCTTTCCTGCCTCACCGCCCCAGAGCAAGAGCAAACCCAAGACGAAGATGGTACTTGGCTTGGGCATATTCGCGGGGATCGCCCTAGGCTTCGGCCTCGCTTTCATCAGGGATCTCATGGATCGGGTCTTCCGTACCTCCTCGCAGGTAGAGACCATATTGGAGCTGCCGTGCCTATCGCTAGTCCCTTTGCTGCGGCTTCCTAAAACTCTAAAACCGCCAGCCCGCTCGCAGCAAGCAGATGAGGATACGCGGCTGCGGACGATCTCAAATGTTCCGGCCATTCATCGGGCTGTTGTAGGGATGCCGCTCTCGCGGTTTACGGAGTCCATCCGTTCAATCAAGCTTGCCATTGACCATAGTCCAGCGAAAGTTTCCAACCAGGTGATTGGCATAACTTCCGCTCTGCCCAACGAGGGCAAGACTTCAATCGCAGCATCTCTGGCTCAACTCATCGGGCATAGTGGCAAGAAGGTTATCATCGTCGATTGCGATCTCAGAAACCCGTCCCTGTCTGCTGGCGTAACACCCAAAGCGCGCACCGGCATTATCGAAGTTGCGAACGGCAGCCGCTCGCTCGAGGAGACGATCTGGCGCGATCCGAAGACCAATTTGGACGTGCTTCCTGCAAGACGGGGCTCCCTGATCCACACCAGCGAGTTTCTTTCAGCCGATACCATTTGCAAGCTGTTTGAGCGTTTGCGTCAAACGTATGACTACGTCATCGTGGATCTTCCCCCACTAAGCCCCCTGGTCGACGTACGCGTCACTGCCCCCTTGATCGACTGCTACGTTTTGGTTGTCGAGTGGGGGCGAACGAAGATCGACGTCGTTCAGCACGCTCTGCATACCGCGCCGACCATATCGGATTCGTTGATCGGCGCTGTCCTCAACAAGACGGATATCAAGGCGATGACTCGATTTGATGCTTCGCGCAGAGACTATTACGATGACAGCCACTACCTTCGATATGGTTTCTCTGATTCCTAAGTTGCCTAGCCGCAAGAACGAATTCAGGTTCGGCGGCGGGCATCCTCGACCGAGGTGATCGCCTGCGGCGAGGGCCGAGTTACAAATGGTGTCAGATGATTGTCCGGCTCCTACTGCTAGCCCAACTCCTGGTCGTTGTTCTGGCCTTAGCCATGGGCGACAGCTCCCCAGCGTTGGGCACCGTGTCAGTCCTCCTTGCGTCAGCCATGTTAACCATCGGGATCTCGGTCTCGTCCTCCGTCCTAACCCGCTTTGGGATGCTCCTGCATCCTTTCTTTGTCGTTCTCCTCGCGCTTCCAGCGCTTTGGATGGTCTTTCAAGTGCTTCCGATCCCGATGCGGGGACTGGGCAACCCAATCTGGGCGACCGCGTCGGCTGCCTTGAATGAACCTTTGGCCGATAGAATCACCGTCGACATCTGGGCAACTGTGCTCGGACTTGCTTGGTATAATGCAATCGTCGCCCTCGGCCTCCTT
Organism: Bradyrhizobium sp. UFLA05-108; assembly: GCF_059803455.1. NCBI lineage: Bacteria > Pseudomonadati > Pseudomonadota > Alphaproteobacteria > Hyphomicrobiales > Nitrobacteraceae > Bradyrhizobium > Bradyrhizobium sp. UFLA05-108. The sequence continues at coordinate 44,637 of NZ_JBANAZ010000025.1, forward strand.
ACAGCGGTCGTCACACTCGACAGGCAGCGCGCGGCACACACCCTTTACGCGCTCGTCTCAATCACGATGTGCACGTCCGCGTTATCCATATGGGGAAAGACCAATGGTTTAGATACGCTCTTTCTTGGCAAGCCTATTCCCCTACTGATCTACAGCCCGACCGCAGCAGTATTGGGCGTTCTTCTCTCTTTGGCGATGGCGATACGTACGATCGACCAATTGCCACGTAGTCGGCAGCCACGACGACCTGCAGGCGCCCGGACGACCACTCTATCGGTCGCGGTGATCGCATTCTTGATATGCACGGCGGCGATTCTCGTTCGTGGAGATTCCACTGACGTTATTGCCGCGTTCATTGGCGCGAGCCTGCTTCTGGCCATCGTCGCCATTCGCATATGGTTCTTCGGACTCTGGGGCATGGCCGGCGTCCTTGCGACCGCCGCAGTGATCTTCGTCGCAAGCTTAACGGTCGTTCCCTTCAAGTGGGACGCGGACCTCACCATAGCGTTGTCGACGCAAAATCAGGCCGCAACCGAACGAATGCTACAGGACATCCGCCCGGGCGGATCCGGCGCCGGTACGTTCAAGGTGCTTCTGCCACTCTATCGAGATATTGGCAGGACCGCACTGCGTGAGCAGCCGACTGCCGCCTCCGCGGTTACAATTGAGATGGGGCGGGCTTTCCTTTACGGGATGTTGTTCGTCGCGGTGATCGGTGCCTTTATTTTGTTTAAGCGGTCTCTGGCGCGTGGTCACGACTATGTTTATGCGGCGCTCGGGGCAGCCGCGTCAGTCTCTCTGCCAATCATGGCGTTTACAAAAACTAGCATTTTCGATTCGGGCGTGCCGTTTCTGGTGGCCGCACTTTACGGCTTGGCTTTTAGCCAAAGCCTCCACGGACCAAGGCGCGAAATCGGTTCATCGGGCTCAGGGCTTTCAACTGAAAGCAACGATCAGCCTATGGCGGCTCGATCTGTTTTTCCGCCTTCTTTCGGCAGCTTGAGCGCGCGTGCGGCACTCTTGTCAATTGGAGTACTTCTGATCATTCAAGCGGCAGCGATTTTTTCGCAATCGCTGCATTTTGACCTCAACGTCTCGAATATGCTGGGCACGACTTCCAGCGAAGCGTCGCTGCGAAATGGGCCCAACACGACCGCGATCACGTCCGTCCCCAAAAACGACGAAATAGGGTCGCGATTACCAGTTGCAGAACAGTATCAGGCGGATGAGACCGCTCGGGACCATCTGAGCACCGATCGCCCCGCGCTCAACGTGTTCGCCAGACGATTGTACTATTCGCCGCTTCGCGGCGATCTTTGGCTTATGCTGGCAGCAACCTCGCAGCGAAGTCGGGCATCTGGATACGACACCGCAGCCCTCCTTAAGATGTCCTACTATACAGCACCAAATGAGGTGGATCTGTTCCCGCTTCGACTGTCCGTCGCCCTGGGTACGGATGCCGCCATGAAGGACCCTGAATTCCGTGATCTGATCAGACGTGACCTCAAATTTGTGCTCACGCGCCAGCCAGCTCTCAGGCCAGCCATTGTTGCGGCGTACCGATCTGCTTCAGCGGATGGCAAGAGGTTTGCCGAGAACCTGCTTTCAGAGTTCGATCCGGGTTATCTCCCGAACGTGCGTGGGCTACCGTAAGGAGCCCAAATCAACATTGGAGCAACCCATGGCATATACGCGCTGGTAGAGCTGACAAGGCGCGTATCCGAAAGCCCGGAGCGATCTTTCCCAGCCCGGCGCTTCTTCCAACGAGAAACATTTATCAGGCGTCGCTTTTTTATAGATTAAAATTTTTTTCTTGATATTATCGAACAATTAATCATACATTAAACAACAATATTTTCTCGCGTTCCCCAATATGAATTTCGTAAACAGACATATCGCAGATCGCGCCGTCGAAACCGCCGATCTGGGCTCGGACCTCTCGCTGGTCGCGCGAAAGTGGCCGATCCGTTATGATTCAATTGAGTTCGTTACGCTCTGTGCAGATGTTGCAACCATTCTGTGCGCCAGCATCGTTTCCGGCCTGCTCGCCGAAAGCGGTGGGACGGCGAATGAGCTAGGCACGTCACTCGGATACGGCATTATCGCGTCTGCGTTTTTCGCATCCGTACTCAAAGCAAATCGCCTTTATCAACCAACCGAGCTCCTTGTGCTCCGAGGTCAGGTCCGCGCCATTTGCCTGACTTGGGCTTCCTTGCTGCTTCTCGCTGTGATTGTGGATCATTTCAAGGCTCACCCGGATTTTTCGCGGGGCGCCGGCCCGTTTTTTGCGCTGCTCGGCCTGGCCTCCTTGATTGCCGAGCGGTGTGTTATCAGAACTCTACTCATAAGCTGCCTGAGCGGCAGGAAATTTGCCGAAAAAAATATCGTCCTGATTACCGATCAACCACTGTCGCTACATGCGGGATTGTCGGAGACGCTCGCGATCCTGGGCTTTCGCGTTACGAGCCGATTTAGCTTACCTCCGATTGGATTCGATCCCACCTGGCGAAAGCGACTCAGCGCTCGCGTGATTGAGCATATCCGCAGCTCCGAGATCGACGAGATTGTGGTGGAGGCTACCCCCGACCGATGGTCCGACTTGCGGGCTTTCATTGCCGATTTGAGGGTATTGCCATTCCCGATCATGTTTGTCCCGGTCGGGGCAGCCTCTGACCTGCTCCGCCACCCAACACGAAAACTCGGGAGCGCTGTTTGCGTAGAACTTCAGTCAGAATCTCTGACGGCATTTGAAAGTACGATGAAGCGAGCGATCGATCTCATTGGCGCTTGCCTGGTCCTGATTGCATCGGTTCCGTTAGTCGCGATTGTTGCACTAGCAATCAAGGTTGATTCCCCCGGCCCTGTTCTGTTCCGGCAACAACGCTGCGGCTTTAACGGCCGTATTTTTTCAATTCGCAAGTTCCGCACAATGCACGTACTTGAAGACGGACCCTATGTCGTTCAGGCCGTCCCCGCCGATCGCCGTGTCACCCGCGTTGGACGATGGCTACGCCGCACTAGCCTTGATGAGTTGCCGCAGTTGTTGAATGTGCTCGACGGCAGCATGTCGCTGGTGGGCCCGCGCCCCCATGCGCTGGCTCATGACGGACAATTCGAGAAACTCCTGCGGAGCTATGCCCTCCGCCGCCGCGTCAAGCCAGGTTTGACGGGCTGGGCACAAATTCATGGCTGCCGGGGACCCACCAATGCCCCGATTGCGATCGAGCGGCGTGTTGAATACGATCTCTGGTATATCAACAACTGGAGCCTAAAGCTCGATTTAGCAATCCTGCTACGCACGCCTATCGAGGTGCTGAGGGGACGCAACGCCGTCTGAGAACCTATTGCGGCTTTGGCTACCGTAGTACAACTATTCGGCGAAGGTTCCCAAGGCTTAATTTAATACCTAAGCTCGCTGGCGAGCTTTCCCGCTGACCTCGCCGATCTGGAACTCCTCGATCTTACGTCCGGACTTCATAGCCGCCACCAACCACCGTGGCCGCTTGCCGCGACCAGACCAGGTCTCCGAGGTCTGAGGATTACGATACTTCGGCAGTACCCGCGGATACTTCCGCCGTGGCTTGTCGCCAGGACCGCCTTGATTCGAACCGCCTTGAAACGAGTTCGCGTCCCGCGGCACGCGCGTCCCACCATTGAGCACGGCCAAACGCTTCTCTAGTTCCTGCTTTTCGGCCTTGATTCGGGCTGACAAAATGCCACTGATTTCCCCATGAAGCGACCACAGGTCGTCTAGTGACATCGATTCTAATTCCAGCTTCTTTGCGGACATGCTGTCACCCTATAATTGCACCGTACTCATATTCCCGTAATGGACATTAATCAAGCTGGATAGAGCATATCCACCTGAGAATATGGAACTGCAACAAAGGCTGAAATAGCGGCTCCCCCATGATTAATCAAGCGGTGAACTCGCGGCCGCGCATTAAACAGCACAACAAAATGCCACGGTCGGAACGTGTACTCTGGACGTTCCAACCGGGCTGATATGCTCTAGAATTGGATACCGAAGGTCAGGCTCGGCGGACCACGCGCCGGCAAGACCGGCTCCGCGATGATCCGGCCGCCCCTAATCGACTGAGGCGCCTAGGCGTTTGGCGCCTCAGTGCCTGGAGTGTGCAGCCGCTGCCTCGCAACCGGGATCGAATGATCTCGATGTCGCTCAGCACTCGTCGCCGCAATTCGATCTGGTTCTCCAGTACCTCGACGTCCCTGCACCCTGCGGTCGGCAATGCCAACTGACCCATGCATGCCTGCAGTCGGGAGAGAGTGAGATCGACGAACACAATTTTCGTCTCTTGCGCCAACAGAACCTCCCGCAGTCCCATCATTTAAAAATAATTATCGCATAATTCTTTAAAATGATTATATTTATATTTGTTTGAACGTCAATTTCAAAATGCGATTGTTCTTTCTTGCTTCCTTTTCCGCCGCTCGGAGCAAACCGAATGTCGACGGCAGCACGATGGACCTGGAGTCACCTGAACAGCGGCGAGAGCGCGATGCGCAAGGAAGATCTCGAGGCCATGGATTTCGACGAACTCTGGCTTCTTCACGAGGAGCTAACAAAACTCCTGGCTGAAAAGATCACAGCGGAAAAACAGGAACTCGAAAAGCGCCTTGCGCAACTCAATCGCCCTGAACACGAGGTCACCGGCGACAGAGGTCCGGTGGACCCGAGCACGGAACCACCAGCTCGGCGCAAATATCCAAAAGTAATACCTAAATACTACAATCCGCTCAGGCCAACCGAGACTTGGTCCGGACGCGGCAAACAGCCCAGGTGGCTCGTTGCGGCGCTTCAATCCGGACATACGCTCGAGGAATTTCAGATTCCTGAAAAGGCCAAGGAATCTGATCCGAACTCTCGGGAGCAGGAGCACGGTTCGTAGTCGACAAACAAATCATTCTTGCAGATGTTCTGGCGGATGCGCCCCTGCTCGAAGTCCTAGGCCATCTGGCCGTTATGCTGCCAGCTGATTGAATTGAGCTGCCGCAACCTGGTGAAGGTCCGCTACTTGGCTCGCAGGAAATGTTTCCCGCGCAAACACCTTGTGAGCGTCGAGCAGGTAACGATAGGCCTCGCGACTCGCATTCCGTTCGTTCAAAATTCGCTCGATCTCCCGTAGGTTGAGCAGTTTCCGTCGCATCTCAGCGATTTGCTGTTCCATAGAAACCATCGCATGTTCCCTGTGAAGATCCTGCCGCATCTTTTCCTCCCTCCGGACGGACTTGGCACTCAGAGCTTACCCTTTTGTCGAAAATTAACCAATGATATTTCAGCACCGATTTTTGATCACGATTTATTTCTATTATAGATCTTCGACCGCGTTCCGAATTCGGCAGTTTCCATGCAGTCAGCCGAACTTTGCGCGTCACAGCTTCGCAGTGACGACCAGACTGGCCTGATAAAGCACGATGATCCTCGCTGAAATGCAAAGTCTCTGAGCAATTACCCGCATCAGAACCTCGGAGATCGACAGGAGCACGGGACCTCAGACGCGGAGGTAAGCTTGGGAGCCGCAGGCGTGCGACGCTGCGCGGGGCCACTGCAGCTGCGCCCGAGCCCCGCGCCATTGCCAAGCGAAGATTGATTTCGAGAATTGAATGAAATTTAATCCATTGAAATGAAGCCGGATTTTGTTTAACTTTAAAACATAATCTAAAAAAACCGCGGGCCTTGCGCTACAAAATGCAGAGCCTAAGGCGGAACATTTGTAATCAGCTAGCCATTTCCTGACAGTTTGGTGATTTGACGTGCACACCAGACCTTTAGTCACACAGAGGCGTATATACGAGGCCTCAATCGCAGCAACCCTCCTCGCGGTGACGTGGGCGACGGAACTGCAGAGTTCCCCTAGGCAGCCGGGGAAACCCGAAAGTCCGGCCGGAGCCGAAACAAGTATCTCGTCAGGAGCTGAGTTGGGCCCCGTGACGAATAGCGGGCAATCCCGAGGACGATTTTCCGAGCAAACCTCCGAGAAAGCGCTGCGGTTCGCCCAGGCCACTAAAACCGACAATGAGGACGTACGAGCGCAGCTGTCGCAGGAGCAGCAGAAGGTTCAAGCACTGACTCAAGACCTCCGGGCATCTCGGCGCGAACTCGGAACCGTCTTGAACCTACTGAAGCAGGCGCGCGAACAATGGCTCGATATAGCGGATGCGGCAGACAGCCAGGCGACAAAACTGCGGAACTCACTACAACAGGAGAACGAGCGGGCGCAGCGCCTCGAGCAGGAGCTTGCGGCTACTCGCCGTGATCTTCAATTGCAGGCAGAGCTGACTGCCAAGGCAAACGGCGAGAGCAGCGACGTCAAACAAACCGGAGGACGCGATCTGGCTCCGGTGCAAAAGCTTCTGCAGGAAGAAAGGGATCATGCGAGCGAATTAGAGCGGGATCTTGCTACAGCCCGTCGCGATCTTCAGATACGGGCAGCATCAGCTGCAAAAGCTAGCGACGAAGAAAATCGCGCTAAGGACGCGGCAGAGAAACGCTGTGCGGAGGTTCAGGCACTCCTACAGCAAGAACGGGGCAAGGCAGAGCAGCTGGAGAAAGCTCTGGCTACGACTCGACGCGAACTGGAGAGCCAGAGCTCAGTCGCCAAAAAAACAATAGAAGAGGCCGACCAGCTAAAGCAAACAGCCAAGGCCAGCTTAGACAAGGCTAGTCTGTCCCTAAAGAGTGAACGTGATCGCGCAGAGGAACTCGCTCAGCAGCTGTCGTTAGCGCGCACCAAGCTTTATGCCTACGAGGCTCAGACGGAGACAAACCATGAGCGAGCACAGCTGCCAAGCAGCGCCGCGGAATTGGAAAAATTACTTCAACAAGAACGCGACCGATCTGGCCAACTTGAACAGGAACTCGCGATCGCGCACCGTGCCTTGCAGGCGCAGCTGGACGCAGACCGGCAATTCGCGGCAACGGAGCTGACCCCACAAGGGAGTTGGACAACATTTCTCAACTTGCCTCAAGTCAACGATCCTTTGTCGCGCGACAGCAGTCTTCAATTCTCGCGCGGGCCCTCTGCGGCGCAAGGCGTGGTGACGGCAGACCAGAACGCTGAATACCCTCCCCGATCCCATACCGCAGCCCTTGTCGCATCCGCGACATCGACGGGCACCTTTGATGATCTCCAATCGGGGACGGAACAGCAGGCGGAGATATCGCGGTTGATGGAGCACGCAACCCTGCGGCTCAGACAAGGTGATATCGGTGCCGCGCGCACGTTCCTGGAGCGCGCAAGCGAACTCGGCAGCGCCCAGGCTACCTTCGCGCTCGCTGAAACCTATGATCCACAAATTCTTCCTAAGTGGGGAGCCTACGGAACGCGCAGCGACGCGAGCAGGGCACGGGAACTGTATGCGAAGGCCGAAGCCGCCGGAATCACCGAGGCAAAGCAGCGCTTTGAAGCGCTCGGCCGATAACGCACGACGGGTAAGCGGTCACAGGTTATCGACGACTCTAATCTTACGAAACGGCTGCTGGGAGACAACTTATGCGCAAGTCGTTCAGAATCGATCCGTCACTAATGGCCACGGTATTGTCTCTACTGCTCCTCCTAGTAGAGCCCTGCTCTTGCATCGCCCAAACCCACAGCGCACATGCGCGGATGCCAACGCAGCCGGTGAGGCCGGAAGTCACTGCGATGAACGCGTGGACGGTCGGCCTTGCGGGCGGTCTCTTAGAGGGCGCTCCCATTCGCTTGGCGGCTGAAATGGCCCGCGTGGTCGATGACGGTCGAAATCTCCATGTCTTGCCCGTTGTCACGCGCGGCGCAACCGAAAACGTAAACTCGCTTCTCTACTTGCGGGGTATCGACGCCGCGATCATCAATTCGGACGCTCTGGAAGAGTACAGGAGCCAGGTGCCGGACATACAGCAGCGTGTCTCATACGTGCTCAACCTCTTTCCATCTGAACTCCATATCTTTGTCCGGCCAGAGATTCAGACGCTGCGCGATCTGGTCGGCAAAAAGGTGAATTTCAATACACAAGGAACGGCTGCGGCGTATTCGGGGCCGATGATCTTCAGCCGGCTTAGGCTCGAGGTGGAGAAGACCTTCATTCCTCACCAGGTTGCGCTCGAACAAATGCGCCAAGGCGACATGGCCGCCGTTGTTTTCATTACGTCAAAGCCGGTCGATGCCTTCCTGCGCGGCCATTGGGATCCGGGGTTCAAGTTCCTGCCTCTGCCATATGACAGCAAGTTCGAAGATTACTATCTCCCGTCCTCGCTCGAGGCGGCCGATTATCCGAACCTCATAAGACAGGGCGAACGGGTCGCCACCATCGCGGTGCCGACTGCTCTCGTCGCGTTCAACTGGCCGGTCAACTCAGATCGGTTCCGACGGGTAGCGCGCTTTGTGGATTATCTGTTTTCGCGAATCGATCGGCTGCAAGGGACCGGCTTTGATCCAAAGTGGAAATCGATCAACTTGGCCGCAACTGTACCTGGACTGACACGCTTTCCTGCCGCGCAGGCGTGGCTCGACCGCATTGCGCGTTCAAGCCAGGCCTCTCGATGAGACATGCCGTTGTCCTCGTGGCGTTCGCGCTCACAAGGATCGCTCCGGCGGAAGGAATCATGCCGCCAGTCCTAGCCGCACAGAATGGAGAAAACTGGATCATCAGCGAGACGACTTCGCCTGTGGACTACTCGCCGATCGTGAGTGCGACTACATCATCACGATCTGATTCGGGCGCATCCGCTATGAAACTGTCAATTCGATGTTGGGCCGGTCGCACCGAACTATTGCTCAACCCTGTCAGCACGCACGGCCGCGGCGAGGACTACGTGATTTCACTCCGGCTGAACAACGACCAACCCATTCAGATCCCGACGGTAGGTCCGGCAAATGGACCCAGCATCACGCTCGCGGGCGACGTCGTTCACCTGTTGCAATCGCTCCCCGACACCGGCGAACTTACTGTTTATCTCACCGCGAGAACAGGCATCAGTCAGCGCGCCATGTTCGCTCTAGCTGGCTTGGAAAAGGTTCGCCGGAAAATGGTCACTGTCTGCAAATGGCCGCAGGCAGTCGCAAAGCCCAGGACTTAATTGTGGGTAGCATGGACGATGGAGAGCACATCATGAGCATATTTCGGCAATTTATCAGAGGAGTGGTGCCCGGTCTCATTTCGTTGCTGTTTGCAACCTCGAGCCCTTGGGCACAGGAGACCATTCAGCCGTGGCAAACAAATGCATCTACTCAGGCATTGAAGCACAGCACGCATTCGAGCACTCGAAAGGTACCGATCACAGCAACGAGCCATACGCGATCTGCCCTTGCTCGTATGCCAGGGCACTCGGACGACCAGAAGGAGCACCACTTGATCCTGCAGGTGAACACTAATGATTCTGCTGCCATGAACCTCGCACTGAACAACGCAAGCAATGTCGCGACATACTACAAAGAGCTCGGTGAAAAGGTAAAAATCGAGGTGATCACGTTTGGCCCGGGCCTGCATATGCTTCGTGACGATACTTCGCCGGTGAAGGCTCGCATCGAGGAGATGGCACTTGGCGCGCCGGAGGTGTCGTTCAAAGCGTGCGGTAACACTCGGGAGAAGATGCAGAAGGCCGAGAACAAGGACATTCCCATTGTTCCGCAGGCTCAGGTGGTGAAGTCGGGTGTCGTTCGTGTCATGCAACTGCAGGAGCAGGGATGGACGTATGTCAAGCCATGAAGCGTACCAGCGCAAAACCTGAAAATTCCAGCAATTGTGCGCGCCCAATACCCCGGATACGTGTTTGGTGGACTATAGCGACGCCGCCGCGAAGCAGGAGCCGCAGGTCGTTGGCGGAATGACGTCTTCATGCCAACAAACGTGACCCGACTCGCACGAACATTGCCTACGGGGTGGACCGGGGCGATCGGAAGCTCGGTGGCGCAGCGGTTGCGTTGGTGATGGAGGACGAACCGAAAACAGTGAGACAGCGAAAAGGCTGCCAGGTTCGACGCGCGCCCCTGGGTTGATGCCGTGCAGACGCCTCATCGGCCGGAGTTCAGGGGCGGTCGTCAATTCCGAAAAAGATGACTTTGCGGTAACTTCGGGCCGGTTGTGGAGGGTGGTGCAGAACCGACGGAGAACGCGCTCCTCTTGCATGACGGGCTCGAGCCGAGCCCCCACGCGCGTCAAAGTTAAAAGGGGGTTGTGGGCTTTGCGGGACACGCCAGATTTGACCACCGTCCCCTTTGCGTGATCCAGACCTTCCAAGCTTCGTCATGCTTGGCATAGAGCTCGAGCCAGCGCGTCTCCTGTATCTCGGCGGGTTCCTCGGTCTGCCAAACGGCCGTTCGGAGACTGCCCGACCGGACGAAATCCTCAAGCGATTCGAACTCCGCGGTCTCCTCCAGCGACAGACCGATCAACACGCGATGTCCCTGTCTATCGACGAAATACCGGCGCGGCGCATTGCTTTTGTGATCAGTCATTTCGGAGCTTCTCCCGTGTGAGCCGTGGACCAGAGTGAACCCCAACACGGCGGAGACCGGCACACATGAAAGCGAGCACACCAACCGGAACACCAAACAGCGCAGCCAGATACGCTATCACTGCTCCGCTATCCCGTCGAATTCAGGGCAACTCAGCTTTTAGCAATTGCCGATGGTGTTCTGGGGCGCCAGTCCAAAGCTCACAACGAAGACCGCAAATTAACCTAACCGTATATGGTTAGTCCGACGTCTGCGGATTCATTACGAAGAGGGCGGACCTTGACCACTTCCCAGCGACGTCGAAGCATAAGGCGCATAAAGACGGTATCGCACTGATCTCTTGTGGGAACGCCATGCTCTCATGCCGTAGCCGCAACCAAAGCCAGCGGCAAAGATCGAAAACAAGACCAGTACGGGTATCATCCGAATATTCCACGTTTGCCGAACGCTCCTCCCAGGATCATTTCATCGTTTAGTTGTGGCGAGTTCAAGGTGTAACAGCGCTGAAAGTTTTGTCAGATGAAGATGAACTTTGTGCAACGGCTTGCTTGAATATTGATCGCCACAGATACGGGAGCTTGAGGTCGATCCCGTATCTCATCGTCCATGCCAGGAACTCCCTTCGGCACCGGAGGCCTCGTTCAGCCAGCGACTTCGGCACATGAAGGTTAACCGGTCAACGACCTTTTGCACGCACGGATGCCGATTGACCATCGATTGGGCTCGTCTTATTCGAAGCAACGCCGCTATTCGGCGCTTGCAGACAATGGAGCAGAGTCCCGGCATGACCAACCGACCGATCATTCTCGTTACCGGAGGCGCGGGCTATATCGGCTCACACGCGTGCCGCATGCTGGCTGCGGCTGGTTTCCAACCCTTCGTCTACGACAATCTTTCTACCGGCCATAGAAGTTTCGTCGCGGGACCCCTGGTCATCGGCGATCTCCTGGACGAAGCAACGCTCGCGCGCGTCTTCACCGAGCACGAGATTTCCGCGGTGATGCATTTTGCGGCCGCGAGCCTGGTTGGCGAATCCGTCGTCGATCCGCAGAAATACTACATCAACAACGTGCAGGGGACCCTGTCGCTGCTGCAGGCCATGCGCAATGCCGGCTGCCATCGCATCGTGTTCTCATCCACCGGCGCGGTCTACGGCAATGCCGATAGCAAAGCGCTGCCGGAGAATTTCGCCTGCGCGCCGATCAATCCGTACGGCGCATCGAAATGGATGATCGAGCGCATGCTGGCCGACTATCGCGCGGCGTATGGATTCGGCGCGTTCTGCCTGCGCTATTTCAACGCCAGCGGCGCTGATCCCGCCGGCGGTATCGGCGAGCAGCGCGACAACGAGACCCATCTCATCCCGCGCGCCATGATGGCGTTGCAGGGACATGTCGGCGACTTCGCCGTCTTCGGCGACGACTACGACACGCCCGATGGCACCGCGATTCGCGACTATATCCACGTCACTGATCTTGCGGCCGCGCATGTCGCTGCGCTCAGACTGCTGCTCGAGGGGCACAGCGGCGGCAGCTTCAATCTTGGCACCGGCACCGGCTTCTCGGTGCGGGAGATTCTCGCTGCGATCGAACAGGAGACCGGGCGCGAGGTGCCACATGTGATCAAGCCACGACGACCGGGCGATCCGACCTACCTGGTGGCCGATCCCTCCGCCGCACGCAGGGTCTTGAATTTCGTGCCGTCTCATTCCGATCTGCCGACAATCATTCGTACCGCCTGGGCGTGGCACCAGAAGGCTCATCCGTTGAGACAGAAATGACGCGGCGCAGCCGCGATCTGCAGGCCAGAAGCAAGGATTGACCGCACACGGATCGGGCTCGGCTCGCTAAACTCCGTGGTTGTACGGAGCCGCGCACTTTGATTTCGTCGCGGTAAGGTTGAGCAGTTAGCTTAATCTGCGGTCTTTGTTGCGTGTTTTCGCCAATAGCCTATCCCTCTTACGCACCGGGCTTCCCCAAGGCCCGGCCCCACCCAAGCAAAGCCGTCGAGCGAACATGGGTCGCTTGGCGGCTTTGTCGTTGTGTTAAGAGGATCGTTTTCGTCATGGCGCGCAAGCCCTGGTCGTTCAAGGAAGACCGTCGGTTAATGGAGCTAGCCAAGTCTTCAATTACGTTGGAAGAGGCCGCGAAGCAGCTGGGACGGTCGCCCGAGGCTGTCAAGCGCATGGCACTGCGACTTGGTCTGTCGCTCAAGTCCAAGGCCGACAAGAAGAGTTGAGACGTCGAGCTCGCGCGCGGGCTGCATATGACGGTGGTCGCTGAAGGCAGCGAGACCGAGGAGCAGGTCCGCGCACTGATCTCCTGCGGCGTCGAGCAAGGCCAGGGCTATTTGGTCGCCGCGCCGCTGCCGTTTGCCCGGTTCATGGCGCTCCTGGACGCCCGGCGCCGGGAAACCGAATCCGATGACGCAACCGCCGAGGCGCCCCTCGTCGCCTGAAGCGCGATGAGATTGGAACGAATCGTCATCGCGCTTCAGGTTATTGTTTGAGCATGATCTCCGCGCAAACACGTTCCGCGTTTGTCGCAAGGGAAAAACGCTTCACACTTTTCCGGATCATGCTCTAGATCCCGCGGCGCGCATGAAACGACGATTCAACCATGTCCGCGGAACCGCAGCCACGCACAACATCTTAACGATACCGGCAGCTTTTCCGGAGCCTTGCCTTCCGTTGCACTATGGTAAGCCATGACCCGGAACAAGCTCATCGCCGCAACGGGCATTTGCCTCGCGCTGATCGTCTACGCCACGCTCGCCGCGCTGACGGGGCGGCCGGTGCTGATCGGCCATCACGAAGCCTATTGGGTTGTCGTGATCGAACGCTTCAGCGCCTATGGTATCTTGGGCTTCCTGCTGGCCTTCCTGCTGCCAGGGCGCTTCGCCCAGGCCTGCTTGCTCGTGGTCGGCGTCGCCATTTCGCTCGAACTCCTGCAAGCGCTGCGGCCGGACCGGGATGCCGCATTCTTCGACGTCATCCAGAAGGCGGCCGGCGGCGTCGTTGGCGTCGGCATTGCGCAAACTGTTTTGGCGTTCTTGCCCCGGTCGCGCTCCTGATCGGGGCTCCGCGCCTGGCGAAGGCGGCATTGGTCGGCAGCAGACTTGATCGGTAGCAGACTTGCCGGATGCCCCCTTGCCCGCCTATTGTCCCGCGGCCAGTCGAGGAGAGACATCGCCCATGATGAGAACCGTAACGCCGCTTTTGGCTGCTTTTCTGATTGCCGGCGGAAGCGCGTGGGCACAAACCACTTCTTCGAACGGAATCCGCAGCGGATATGGCGCTCCGGCGGGTGCATCGACGACGCCTGCAACGTCAACTTCGACCGCGTCGTCGGGAACGCGCAATGTGGGAACCGGTCAGAGGCGCACCGAAGGTGCCATGGGCCTGACCCCACAACTCCAGAAAGAGCTCGGAATTCGTCGCCAGCAATAGGCAGGAGCCTTAGCCGTCGGACCTGGCGGCCTTCGCAAAAGGCGCTGAGCGGCTATTTCGCCATCTGCCCACGGAGCTCGCCCCCGGATTTGCCGCGGCGTGGACGCTCGCGTACCAGTTGCCCGCCAACAGATCCGCGGCCTGTGCGTCAGAGAGCGTGGGCGCGCCCTGGGTCGGGCTCTGAGCCGATTTGAAGGGCAGCGCGATGCTGGCGTTCTTCCCGAGCTCGCTTGGGCCATGGAAATGCGTGCCAACCGCGGGCCCGGTCAGACCTGAATAGGCGACCGCGTAAGTCAGCACCTTGCTGTCAGTATCGAACGTCGCCTCGGCCTTGCCGGAACCGTCATCCTTTGGGATGGGTCACAGAGGACGCCTCAAGCTACCCCGCGCTTGTCACCCTCTTCGCACGTCAGAAGCTGAGCCATCTGACGATGGGTATCGCGCAAGGCCTCGATCGCCCCGTCGAGATCGAATTCCGACTCGCGAATACTGGCAAGAAATCTGGCCGTCAGCGCGAGATTAAGCTTAACGCGCGTCGCGCCGTCGCTACTCTTGCGACGGTGAAGCGACAGATGCCGCACCATGAGCCTGGCTTCCGCCGCGCTGCAATCGCAGAGCGTCGCGAGTTCATCGTACGTCATCCAGACTTGGGGCATGTTCCTCACCGCCGGTTGCGAGACCCGCAACGTAGGGCGGATTCGTAAAAGCGAGGTTGCTGGCACATCAAGGTGATCGCCCGCCGCGAACGTTCGGAGGCGGCCGGAAAGGGCTATGTGATCTTCCCGAATGGAACTGCGAGGCGGATGACAGTTGTGGCTAAGATGACAGCAATTCCATGAATCGGGCAGCCGTCATGGACTCTTTCGTGGCCGTATGATCGCCAACGCCCATCGGCCTCGTATTATGTGTGCTGATCGTCGTCTTGGCCTATCTCGCGTTTCAATCGTTGGCACCAGCCGGTGACGTGCCGGCCGCGCGTGATACATTCGACGTGCGACGACGATCGACGGCCTTGCAGCAGCCTGTCGTCACGCACCTCAATGCACCGCTGCGTAGAGGATCTTGTCCTGTGTCGCCTCCGCCGCGTCGAACTCGGCGACGATGCGGCCGGTACGGGCGACCAGGATGCGGTCGGAGACCGCGAGCACCTCCGGCAGGTAGGAGGAAATCACGACCACCGCCTTGCCCTCGTCAGCGAGCCGTCTGATCTCGGCATGGATGTGCGGAATCGTGCCGACATCGACGCCACGCGTCGGCTCGTCGAAAATGACGATCGAGGGATCCTGCACCAGCGTCTTGGCCAGCACCACCTTCTGCTGGTTGCCGCCGGACAACTCGATGATCTTTGCCTTGCGCTGCAGCGCGCTGATCTTGAGACGCTCGACCCAGTAATTGGCAAGCTTGCCCCGCCTTGCGCGCGACAAGAGGAAGCTGAAACCGTTCCCTGTGCCGAGCTTGCCGAGATAGACGTTGTCGTCAACCACCATGGTCTCGAAGAAGCCGTTGGCCTTGCGGTCCTCGGTGATGTAGGCGATGCCGTCGTTGATCGCCTGTCGCGGCACACGGTAGCGGATCGCTTTCCCGCGCAGGCGAATAGTGCCGCCATTGATCAGGTTTCGCTTCAGCGCGCCGTAGATGACTTTTGCGATCTCGGTGCGGCCCGAGCCGATCAGACCGGCGATACCGACTACCTCGCCGGCATAGACGGAGAACGACATGTTCTTGACCGCCATGCCCATGGTGACATTCTCGACCGTCAGCACCTTTTCGCGGCGCTGGTGGGTTTTCTCCTTGCGGCCATAGACGGCCTGCGCCACCTCGCGGCCGACCATGTGTTGCACCAGGCTATCGCGCGTGAGCTGCTTTGCCGGCGCGGTGATCACCAGCCTGCCGTCGCGTAGCACCGTGATGCGGTCCGCGATCTGGAGCGATTCCTCCAGTGCGTGCGAGATGTAGATGATCGACACGCCGCGCGCGCGCAGGTCGCGCACCAGATGGAAGAAATGCACGATCTCTTCGGGCGTGAGGGATGCAGTCGGCTCGTCGAAGATGATGATGCGGGCCTTGTTGTAGATCGCACGTGCGATCTCGACCATCTGCTTCTTGGCAGTTCCGAGCATCGCCACCGGGGTCGCCGGATCGACGTGGAAGTTAAGCGATTGCAGGAGCTGCTGAGCCTGGATGTTCAGCGTGCGGAAGCGCGTCAGGAGCTTCTCGTTGCCGAGCTCGATGTTCTGCGCCGCCGTCATGGTCGGCACCAGGCTCGTTTCCTGATAGACCATACAGATGCCGGCGTTCAGAGCATCGCGTGGCTGCTCGAAATTGGCGGGCTTGCCGTCGAGCCGGAACTCGCCGGAGGTGAGCCCAATCGCACCCGCGATCGCCTTGCACAGCGTCGATTTGCCGGCGCCGTTCTCGCCGACCAGCGCATGCACCTCGCCGGGATAGAGGTTGAAGTTGACGCCTTCGATGGCGTGCACGCCGCCATAAATCTTGCTGCCGCCGATGATCTCGAGCACGGGCTCGGCTACGCCGTTGGCGAGATTTGCGCCGTCGCTCATCTGAGCTCTCCCGAATGGAGCAGAAGACAGCCGGTGCCGCGTGCGGCGATCACCACGCCCCGCCGGGTCCTGCACGCGGCCGTGATGCCGTGGAAACGGCCGCCGGCGCGGCTGTGCAGGCTGTCGGTCGCCTCGCCCTCGGGATCGAGATGCACGAGCAGTCCGTAGGAGCGCGGCGGCGCCCATGGTTTCTGGATGCCGAGCGCCTTGACACCGCCGATCTGCATCGGCTCCAGACAGTCGGCGCCGCCGGCAAGTGCCGGCGCAATCCAGTAATTTTCCGGCATCGTGCGCATCATCTCCTCGCGGAAATCGTCTTCCTTCAGCACGAACTCGATGAGATGCGTGCGTCGCGCGAACAGGCCGAGGAAAAAGCCCCGATTGCCGTCAAGATGCAGCCTTGCGGGATAGCCCGGCAGATTGCCGGCGATGACCTCGCCCTGTCCCAGGCCATTGGCGGTCAGCGGGAAGCGGCTGAGACGATGGGCCCAGCTTTCGGTCAGCCACAGGCTGCCACCATCCGCCGAGACCGTGGCGCCATAGGGATACGGCAGATCGCGCAACAGCACGGACGCGTTCGCAAGGCCCGGTCCGCAAACGATCAGCCGGCCATTGCTCCGCTTCTCCATCAGATCTCGCCGCCACTGGTCCGGCGTGCGGCCGGTCGAACCCTCGACCGCAAAGATTCGTCCGTCCGGAGCCACCGCGACCGACAGCAAACCCAGGAGACCACGGCCGTCGACGGTCTCCAGCCAGCGTGGGCTGGGGCCCGCCGGATCAATCGCGGCGAGGCCACGCCCGGCGACGCAAGCCAGTAGTCGCCCGTCCGGATGGATCGCGAGCCCGCCCGCCTCGCCCTCGAACTCTGCAACCAGCGTCCGTGTCGACAGATCATCGGAGAGCTTCAGGACCCGCTTGCCAGCAGACACGTAGATCGCGCCGTCCGCTGCCGCGACGACGTCGTCGACGCCGGCCAGCGGCTCGCCGATCACGGTGCAGCCATCGAGCCGGTCGTTCGGACTGAGCGCGCCGTCGAGCGGCGGGATCGCGTTCTGGCCGCCATCGCGATCGATGACGCTGCGGATGTCGCGCAGGAGGTGATCGAAAAATCCCATTGCTAACTCGCCACCCTGCTCTTGTCGCCCCAATAGGCGTCATAACCGGTCCAGCTCTCGTCGACACCGTCGAGCTTGATGCGGCCTATGCGGTTGTTCTCGAGTCCCCCGAGATAGAGATAGCCCTTGTGCTCGCGCATCGAGGTCAGGGTCGAATGCGAGATACCGGTCGGATCCCACCAGGATTCCAGCGTCTCACCCTGCTCGTTGAACTTCAGCACGCAGCCATGATTCAGCGCCGGCGCGAGCCATTCGTCGGCAGGCACCTGTTTGACCATGCGTAGCCGGAAACCCGGCTTGCGCGCGGAGAGATCGAAGGTTGGCGTTCGGATACCGACCAACGCCAGCCAGTAAGTACCGTCGGAGGCGCGATTGATGTTGTCGGGGTTGCCCGGCAGCTCGTCGATCAGGACTTCCGTCTTGCCCTTCTTCGGCCCCTCGATCCAGTAGCGAAAGACCTTGCAGAGCGAGGTGCTCGCGATCAGCACCGACTTGCCGTCATGGGAGACGCAAACGCCGTTCGGGAAATAGAAATGGTTGATGATCGTGCGCGTCGTCTTCGTCGTGGGATCGTAGCAGACTACGCGGCCGTTGGGCCTTGCTTCCAGGATGTCGAGCGTGTTGGTCGTCATCTCGTAGCGTGTGGTGCAGTCGCTGAAATAGATCTTGCCGTCGGGCGCGATGTCGAGGTCGTCAGCCATGCGCAGGCGGGAGTCGTCGTTGAGCTTGTACCAGGTGCGGTTGGTCTCGTCGGTGACCTTGAACACACGCTGGTCCGGCGCGATGCCGTAGACGCCCATGCCGGCTACCGCGACGATCAGATTTTCGTCGCGGTCGAACTGCATGCCGAGCGGTCGGCCACCGATATGGGCGAATACCTCGCGCGTCTCGAGGTTCGGCCCCGAGAAGCGGATCACGTTGCCGTCGCGGGTCGAGCCGTAGACGCGGCCCTGGCGATCGACGATGACGTCCTCCGGGCCCTCGACCTGGTCGAGCCCGATCGCCTGCGCATGGATCAGCCGGTCGTTCTGGGCATAGGGTGAGGCCGTCCCCGGTTGCACCGAGGGCGCCGGCGCCAGCGCCACATAGGCGGGGTTCACGTAAATCTTCTGAATCGCCTTGCCGCGGTTCTTCGACCATTTGACGTCGATGCCGACGGCGGCGAGCAGGATCATGCCCGTCACCGCCGAAGTGACGTAGCCGGGGATGCCCATCCGCACGAGGCCGTTGATGAGAAGGAAGATGATCAACGCTCCGATCATCGCCCGCCATACCGTGCCCTTGCCGCCGGCGAGCGAGATGCCGCCGAGCACGACCGCGGTCAGCGCCTGGAATTCCCAGCCCACGCCGGTCGTGGAATCCGTGCTGGCCTGCCGTGCGGCATAGAAAATGCCGCTCGCCGCGCACAGTGTGCCCGACAGCACATAAGTGAGGAACAGCATCAGCCGGACGCGAATGCCGGCGTGCCGCGCGGCCTTCCGGCTCGCGCCGATCGCGGTCAGATGCCAGCCATAGCGCGAGCGCGACAGGAAGATGTGGCAAACGAGCAGCACGACGAACAGCGTTGCCGCGTTGACAGGAATGCCGAACACGCTGCCGGTGCCGATGAAATCCCAGGCATCGCTGTCGACGGAATTGGTTGCAAACACCTGGGCGTAGCCGGTGTTGAGAAGGTTGACCGAGGCGCGCAGGATGATCAGCGTCACCAGCGTGGTGAGGAACGGCCGGGTCTTCAGAAAGCCGATCAGGAAGCCGTTGATGCTGCCGAGCGCGGCGCCGACCAGAAGGGTCACCACGACGACCAGGCCGACCGGCCACTCCATCACCAGCAGGAAGAACAGCGCAGCGAAATTGCAGAGAGCGAAGATCGCGCCGACGGAAAGATCGATGCCACCGCTGATCAGGCAAAATCCCATGGCGAGCGCCACGAAGCCGAATTCGGCAAACAGGCGGAGCAGCGATAGCGTGTTCTGCACCGAAGCATAGTCGGGAATCGTCAGCGCGAAATACAGCCACAGGCCGACCATGACCGTAAAAGGCACGACGGGCTCGAACCATTGCTTCAGCAAAAGCTCGGACAACAGCAGGCGGGGCGAAAACCGCCGCGCCGACATAGTAAGAGATTCGGCGAAGGCTTCGATCGTCGACATGATCCTGGCACTCCCAAGCAGCCGGCGTGCGACGGCGCACGCCGGCCAACGTTCAGATCAGCTCTTCTTGGGAAGCGCGAAGCAGTTGGCGCCCGACGCGTTGGTCTTATCGAGCCAGATCGGGCGCGTATAGTATTCGAGGTTCCGCGTGCCGGGCTTGTCTCCGGACATCAGCAACGTCTCAGCAGCGAACATCAGGTCGTGGCCCTGCTCGGTCGCCTTGTAGCTCAGGAATTTATAGAAATTACCGGAGTTGACCTGATCGCAGTCGAGCGAGGAGCCCTCGCCGGAGGCGAACACCTTGACGTCGTCGATCTTGCCGGCGTTGCGGATCGCTTGCGCCGCGCCGGATTCCATGATGCCCCAGAAGCCGATCGAGGCGCAGAGATCCGGATGCTGCTGTATCACCGTGGCGGTGATGTTGAGCGCGGTGTTGGCGTCCCAGTTGGCGGCCTGGTTCGAGACTACCTTGATGTTGGTGTCCTTGTTCAGGACCTCCATGATGCCCCCGACCTGGTCGACGCTGGCCGCCGCCGTCAGCTCGCCCTGGACGATCTGCACCTTGCCGGACTTGCCGGTGCCGGTGCCGCAGGCCTTGACCACTTCGGTCGCCAGCATCTTGCCGATCTCGCGCCAGTCGGCGCCGACGAAGGCGCCGGACTTGTAATTCGAGGACATGTTGATCTGGATGACATGCGTGCCCTGACTCTCGGCGCGCTTCAGATCCTTCATCAGCAGCGTGACGCTGGGGTTCTGCACGATCAGCACGTCGGGCTTCTGGTCGACCAGCGCGGTCAAGGCTTGCTGCATCGCCGACGGATTGTTGTTGGGATCGCGGACGATGAACTTCATGCCGCGCCACTCGGCTTCTTCCTGCACCACCCGGCCCCATTCATCCGAGAGCGGTACGCCAAGTGCGATCGGCAGGTATGCGATCGTCTTTCCTTGCAGCGCCTTGTCGTAGGACGCACGAAGCTCGCGCGCGGTCTTGGTACCACCTTCCTCCTGCGCGGCTGCCAACATCGGCAGCGCAAGGAACGCCGCACCTGCTGCCGCGATCGTCCAGAACTTCCTATTCATGGGATCCTCCTCGTCCTGTTTGTTGATTGTGAAACGGGATGCCGTTGACCGGCATTCCTCGTCAGTCACCTTGCCGTGCCGTCTCCTCGTCCCGCGGATGCAGGAAGTTGTCGAGCACGATAGCAGCGAGCAGCACCACACCCTTGATGATGTTCTGCACCTCGCTGTTGACGTCCATGATGGTGAAGGCGTTGAGCAAGGTGCCGATCAGGATACAGCCGACCACGACGGAGAACACGCTGCCGCGCCCGCCGATCAGGCTGATGCCGCCAATCACGACGACCAGCACGACGTCGAAGATCATGGTGCCCTGCGTGATCGCCATCTGCATGCTGCCCGTCGTGCCAACCCATACCAGGCCGGCAAGCCAGGCGAGAAAGGCGACCAGGGCATATTCGAGGACAATCAGCGGCCGCAACGGAATGCCGGTCAGGCGCGCCGCTTCCGGATTGTCGCCCTGCGCATAGATGAAACGGCCGATCGAGGTGCGCGACAGGAACAGGTGCATCGCGATCGCCGAGACGGCGAACACCAGGATCGGCACGGGAATGCCGAACAGCCGCCCGGCGCCCGCAAACATCAGGCCCGGTGCGTCCTTCGGCGCGTAGACCACCCAAGCCGGCGCGAGCCAGAACGCAAGGCCATAGATCACGAAGCCCGCAGCAAGCGTCACAAACAACGGCGGCGCCTCCACGAAGGCGACCATGACGCCGTTGATCACACCGATCAGGAGTGCAATCGCAAGCGCAAGCAGGACGGCGGCTCCGACTGGCATGCCGCGCTGCATTTCGATCAGGCCGATCGCCCAGCAGCCCGCCAGAGTCGCGACTTCGCTCAGATCGATGCCGCGGCTTATCACGATCAGCCCCATGCCGAGCCCAAGCACGCCCAGGATGGAAATGCTTCGCAACAGATTGAGCAGATTGGAGATCGTCGCAAAGCCGTTCAGCGTGAAGCCGAACACGATCAGCAGCACGATCGTGATCAGGAGAACGATCTGCTCCTGGTTGGGCCTGGCGATATTGAAGGGGATGCGAGGGGTAGTGGCCGGAACAGCAACACTGCGCGATGCCAAAGGCCACCGCATTTGTTTCCTCCCACTCGTATTTTGGTTCCGAGTGTAGGAGCGGCAACCAGTATTCGTCAAACATATTTCTCAAATGCTCGCAGTTCACGCTCCCGCGATCACCGCATCGTCAAATGATCAGCGTTTGATACTTAGTTTGATTTGAGGCAGTGAGGCTTGCTGCGAGCAAATCCGAAGTGGCGACCGTCACGACAAAAAGGTGAGGATTTCCATGAAGCGGCATATTCGCGGGACGCGACAATCTCGTTGACGCGAAAAGTGGCATCAGGCCAGCGGACCCTTCGACGGTCCGGGCGTGCGAGACAGACGCGGGCGCGAACGGCCGTCCATCGCCTTCGGCAGCTTGTCCGGCTTAAGCTTGACGACCGCGCATTTGGCATCCGTCGCCCGAACATCATCCTGGCTGTAGATCAACGTCGCCTCGAACAGCACATCGGGCGCCTCCTTGGCGCGGCCGGAACAACTCGCCATCGCGCCGGTACAAACGCCGGACAAATTGACCTCGACCTCGTCGGGACCGAACACCGTCGGCATGCCGTCAGCATGACGGCGGGTGGTCAGCACGGCAGTGAATCGATCCTGATCGACGTGATAGGAGCCACCATAGGTGAAGAAGCTGTCGCTGCCGGATATCCGGCCCTCCACGAGGTGTACGATTCCGGTCCCCTGGCCATGCGAAGTCCTGAACCAGGCTGCGTATTTTCCGTCTTTCAGCATGGAAGACACCCGCAATAGTAGTCGCGCGTATTTGCTACCAAGTCTGGGGCGCGACAATGGCCGATCGCACGGTCGCTACGTCACGGTTAACGCTTCCGAAACTCAGCCCGACAAATTGCAGCTATCTCGATCGGAACGCGCAAGGCGACCGGTCAGAACAGCTCGATGCCGTCATCGGCCGCTTCGGCCACCTCCGCGCGCGCAGATCGCGGCAAACCGGACGCGGCACAAGAGTGTTACTGCATTACGCCGAGATAGAGGCTCGGGTCGAAATAGTCCGATGCCCGCACCGAGTTGGCGATGCCTGCATCGGCCATGAAGAAATCGCTGACCTGCTGCAACCATCTCACGACCGTGCCGTCGGAATAGAGCTTCCTCCACTCGCGCGAAGCAAACATCTTCTGCGCCTTGAGCGCCTCGGTGACGTCGGAGGTCGCGGCCTGCCTGTAGTGATTATTCCTGAGCGCCTCCGCGACCGCAGCCGGGTTGCGGACCATGTGGTCGTTGGTCTCGATCCAAGCGCGGATGATCCGGACCAAGACCTCCTTGTTGTCGGCGTAATAGTCCGGACGCGCGACCCAGCCACCGAGCACCGCCGATTGCGGGTAGAATGCGGACGCATCCACAAGCTTGATCGCATCCGGCACTTCCTCGCGGACTGTGACGTTGAAGGGGACCCAGAGCGCGACCGCCGGAACCTCGCCCGCGATGAACGACCGGACTGCCACCGACATGCTGCTGTTGAGCACCTCGACCTCGGAGGGTTCGATTCCGTTGGCGCGCAATGCCCGGTGAAGGAAAATATGTGCCGTGGTTTGCGTGGTCGTCGCGATCCGCTTGCCCCTGAGATCGGCGAACCGGCTCACACCGAGCGCCGGCCTGACCCAGAGTTGGGCGGTCGCGATCTCGATGTCGTTGATGATAAACCCGCGGCCGCGTCCAAGTGCGAGATAGTTCGAGATGACGCCGCCAGCCGATAGGACGTCGAGCTGACCCTTTGCCATCGCCTCGAAGACCTCCGGGCCCGTGTTGAACTCGTGCAGATCGAATTCGATTCCCTGCCTGTCGAAGACGCCGCGATCAAGCCCGGTCCAGATGTGACCGTCCACCGCGACCACATGGAGATAGCCGAGCCGCAGTCTCGTCCTCACTTGCGCGATCGCGGGCGCCGGCCACGACATCCCGAATGTCGCAGCCGTCTTCAGGACTTGCCGCCGATCCAGCATCTCATTCTCCCGGCAATGGGGGCGGGACGGATCAATACAGCCTGGACGCGGCACCCGCTGGCGCTTGCATCGGTTCACGTGTCCGAAGCTGCGCCGCATGGTGCTGCGCGACACGGTCGTCCGGATAGTCGCGAAGAAAGGCCGAGATCGCGCTGAGCGCCCTGGCGTGATCCTGCGACAGCAGGCCGTAGACCTCATCCCAGCGCCGGCAGAATGCCGCTTCGGCCGCGAAATCCCCGATCTGCTCGCATCGCAACTCGAAGATCGCGACGGCTTCCGCAAAACCCTTCGGCTTGATCCGATCGACATTGCGGAACAGGAAGAGGTCCTGCGCACGCTTCCTGACCGCCTCGCTGACCAGCACCCTCGTGCCGTAGTTCTTGTTCAATCCTTCCAGCCGCGACGCCAGATTGATCGTGGCGCCGAACGCCGTGTAGTTCATGCGATCGTGCGAGCCGACATTGCCGACCACTGCATCCCCCGTGTGCAGCCCGAAACGCGTGGTGTAGGCAGGCCAGCCCTCGCGCTCGAAGCTTTCGTTGAGCTCCTCATTGCGGCTGAGGCAGGCGAGTGCTGCGCGGCAACCGTTAACGGCGTGGTCGGGATCATCGATCGGCGCGTTCCAGAACGCCATCACGGCATCGCCGATGAATTTGTCGATCGTGCCGTGGCGATCCATGATCGTCGACGACAACGCAGCGAAATAGCGCGATGTGTAGATCATGACTTGCGACGGATCGGCACGCTCGGTCTTCGCGGTGAAATCGGCGACATCGGAGAAGAGTACGGTGATCTCGCGCCGCGTGCCGCCGAGCGTCAGCGCCGTCCCGGATTCGATCAACTGCCGAACGATCTGCTTGGGCACGAAGCTCGAGAAGTTGCGCACGACCGTTCGCATGGTGGATACCGAACGGCCAAGATCATCGATCTCCGTAATCACCGAACGTAGCCGCCGCCGGTCGACCATCTGGAAACGCTGGATTTCGTCGGTCTGCCTTGCGAGCTCCCGTAGCGAGCGCGCCATCAGCGATCCGATCCAGAACGCAAAGGGCACCATGGCGCCAACAAAGGCAAGGGCCGTGGCGAACAACGTCCGCCGTTCGGCAATGATCTCCGAGTAGAACTCATCGAGCGCGGCGATTACCGCCAACCTGACGTTGGCGGCGCCAGCCGAATCGATCTTGTGGAAGGCGGCCACATAGGTCCGCCCGGTCGCATCGGTGATGAACTGATGCCTGGTCTGTTCCTGCTTCGACGACTGGATCGCCGCCGGCAGGCCCGCGAGCTTGATCGCGTCGATCTTCGGTAGATCGCCGCCACGCCCGTGAAAACTCTCGACCAGCTCGCTCATCTGCGGATGAGCGACGATGCGGCCGTCGTCGTTGAACAGAAATGCGAGTCCGGACGACCCGAGTCGCTGCTGGTTGAGCAGCATTTCCGATCTCGCGAGCAGAATGTCGCCGGCGACCACGCCGCGACGGCCCTCTGTCAGCGGCATCCGCAGGGTGTAACCCGGCGATCCCGTGGCAAAGAAGACGTATGGGCCGGTCAGCAGCGTGCCTTCCGCCCTGAACGCATCGACATACCAGGGCCGCTGGCGCGGATCGTAATCAGTGGGCGCCGGCATGTCGGCAACCGGTATCAGATTGTCCGACAGAAGCGACGTGACGGCGGTTTGCGGCGATGCACCCGTGTGCGATATCACCACAAGTCGGAACACGGCATCTTCGGACGCGTGCAGGCTGGCGCGGAAGCTGGGCCCCGCGCGATCGATAACGTCAAGCTCCAGGAAGGAGCCGTCTTCATAGCCGACATAGAGATTGAACAGCGGCTCGTTGTTGCGCAGCATCGCCGCCATCAGGCCGTAGAGCCTGGAATTGTCGTCAATCTCGGCCGATTGAATGGAGGGAAGCCCGCCGAGAATGGCGAGATTGTCACGGACATTCCTGAACTGCGTGTCGATGCGGTCCGCACCGAGCTGCGCAACCTTGTCGATGAAGGTGCCAGCCGCCGTTTGCGTGATTGCAGAGACGCGCGCAAAACTGAGATAAACCAGCGTCAGCCCGATCAGCAGCACAGCAGCGATGAACAACGTGATGACCGACGTGCGGAAGCCGACGCGGAGAAGCCGCGCTCCAGGTGAGCCGGCCTCGTCGGCAACTCGCCTGATCGTCAGAGGTTTCACATACTCACCCCGTGTCCGACATCCCGCCTACCCTCCCTAGTATTTCCGCACGATCGGCTTAGCCGATGCCGGCTCCGGCGGCGCGGGCGAGACCGAGAACGTCACCCACGCCGTCCAGGTGTTGGGCCGGTTCTCGACGTCGATATCCTTGTAACCCCTGACATTGAGATAGCCCTGGTAGCCTTGCGACAGTGGAATGATGAATCCGATCTGCGGACCGATGCCGATTGCGCGGCCCCTGAAACCGCCGAGCTTCGCCCCCGGACCGCTGTCGTCGGTGAGCTGCTGGAAGAAGTAGCCGGCGACGCCGAGATGGACATTCTTGCTGACGAACTGCGACGCCGCCCAGTCAACATGGAAATCAATGCCGTTCTGGTACTGAAGGAATGGGTTCATCCAATTGTATGTGAGCCCGCCAACCACCGAGAATTCATGTCCGGTCTTCAGATCGAGATACGTATAACCGGCACCTGCGTCGACCGCGGGAAAGCCAAAGCTCAAATTCGCGAGGCGGCTCGAATCATAGGTGCCGCTCGGGATGTTGCCGGTGACGTAAACCATCTCATTGTGGACACCCTGATTCCATTTCAACGTGCCCTGATAGAAAACGTCGGTCAGCGTCGTGCGATCGTCCGTTTTGCTTCCCGAGATGGTGTTTCCTCGGGGCCCGGTGAGCGAGGCGTCGATGCCCACACCGATGTTCCCCGGCGCCGTGAGCACGGTGAAGGCGGCCTGCCCGCCGAGCACGGGCATCGGCGAAGTATAGGTGATACCTTGAACGAGCACGTCAGCGTGCGCATTGATGCCAGCGGCGACCGAGCCCGGTACACCGCCGCTGGTGACGAAGGTTTGCCCGCCTCCGGCATTCGCCTGCAGATGGATATAGATCGTCGAATAGGCCCAACCCGGCACCGTCGGGGCGGCGGCAAGGCTACCGAAGATGCCGGGAAGCCAGAAGCTGACGCCGCCGGAATCGGCGAGGGCCGACGACGGCAGCCACACGGCAGCAAGGGCAAGTGCGCCGATTCCGAGCGGCCTGATGTTCGGCATGACTGGTCCCCTTCACGCGTCTTGGCTTCGAATCCTGGCGATCGCTCGCATCAGTTGCTCTGCACAGATTCGAAGCTCTGCTGCATCTTCTCGACGACCTGATCGATGCTGAAGCTCGACGGCCGTTGGCTGGGCGGATAGTCCTTGAACGTCGCCAGGAACTGGCTGACGATCGCAGGTCCCGCGACGATGACGCCAGCGGCATCCGACATCAGCCAGTCATAGTAGGTGTTCGACGTGACGTCGGCACGCTCGTATGGATCGGAGCGAAGGTTGAAGAATTTGGGAACGCGAAGCTTGGTGAAGGGCTCGGCCCAGATCCGCATCGTCCCGGGCGCGCGCTGCTCTTCGAAGACGATCTTCCAGTTCTCGATCCGCGCGGCGACCAGATCGCCGTCGTCGTTGAAGTAGATGAACTCCTTGCGCGCGCTGTTCGGCTGCTGGCCCATGAGATAGGGAAGCTGGTTATAGCCGTCGAGATGCACCTTGAAGGTCTTGCCGCCGGCAATATGGCCGGTAAGCAGCTTCTGCGTGACGTCGGGATCGCCGGCCGCCGCCAGCAGTGTCGGCATCCAGTCGAGACCGCTGACGACCTCATTGGAAATCGAGCCGGCGGCGATGCGGCCGGGCCACCGGATCAGGCACGGCACGCGAAACGCGCCTTCCCAATTGGTATTCTTCTCACTGCGGAACGGGGTGGTACCGGCATCCGGCCACGAGTTCTGGTGCGGGCCGTTGTCGGTGGTGTAGAGCACGATCGTGTCGTTGGCGATGCCGAGATCGTCCAGCGTCTTCAGGATCGTCCCGATCGTCGCGTCGTGCTCGATCATACCGTCGGCATACTCCGTCCTCGAGTTCAAGCCGGGCTTGTCACGATGGTCGGCGCGAACGTGAGTGCGGAAATGCATGCGCGTGGAATTGAACCAGCAGAAGAACGGCGTGTTCGCCTGCGCCTGCCGCTTGATGAAGTCGATGGCTGCGGCCGACGTCTCATCGTCAATCGTCTCCATCCGCTTCCTCGTCAGCGGACCAGTGTCCTCGATGGTCTGCCTGCCTACCTTGCCGAAGCGCGGATGCTCGGTCGGATCGTCGCGGTCGCTCGCCTTGCAGCGGAGCACGCCGCGTGGTCCGAATTTCTCGCGGAAGCCGGGATCGCGCGGATAAAACCAGTTCTCGGGATCCTCCTCGGCGTTGAGGTGATAGAGATTGCCGTAGAATTCGTCGAACCCGTGCAGCGTCGGCAAGTATTCGTTGCGGTCGCCAAGATGATTCTTGCCGAATTGCCCGGTGGCGTAGCCGAGCGGCTTCAGGAGTTCAGCGATCGTCGCGTCGCGGGCCTGCAAGCCGACGGTCGCGCCGGGAATGCCGACTTTGGAAAGGCCCGTGCGCAGCGTGCACTGCCCGGTAATGAAGGACGAGCGGCCCGCCGTGCAGCTCTGCTCGGCATAGTAGTCGGTGAACATCATGCCTTCCTTGGCGAGGCGGTCGATGTTGGGCGTGCGATAGCCCATTACGCCGAAGGAATAGGTGGAGATATTGGTCTGGCCGATGTCGTCGCCGAAGATGACGAGGATGTTGGGCTTGCGGCCGGACGGGGCTGCGACGGCGAGGGGTGCAGCCTTTTGCGCCTGCGCCAGTGCCTCAAATGTGAGCGTCGCCGCGGCGACGATTGAGGATGTGCCTAGAAGTAGGTTTCTGCGATTGATCGTCTGGTCAGCCCGGGACTGGTTGTTCTTGTTCTCCAACTCGCTGCTCATTCGATACTCCCTATGTTGCAGCACTTCCTTCTTGCTTGTGTCCAACGGCAAACGGCGACCTCACCACGCACCTGAACCCGACGTGACAGGTCGACGTATCGACCGGCTCGGCGTGGCGCGCGGCCGGGCGGTAGCGGCGGCAGTAGTTCGGCGCGCAAAGATGAGAGCCACCCTTCAAAACTTTGCGGGGGATGCGTATGTCGGGTTGACATGGATCAAAGCTCGCAGCTTCGGATCCACCACGCGGGTTGAGTGGGATACAACATGGCTTCGCCGCGTCCGCCTGGTGCCTGGCCGACCACCAGTCGGCGGTCCATTCCCAGACATTGCCGATCATGTCGTAGAGGCCGTAGCCGTTGGCAGGAAAGGCCATGACCGGCGAGGTACGCTCGAACCCATCCTCGCCGAGATTCTGGACAGGGAACCTTCCCTGCCAGATGTTCGCCATATGCCTGCCACCCGGCGTTAGCGTGTTGCCCCAGGCGTATTCCTCACCGTCGAGCCCGCCGCGCGCGGCGAACTCCCATTCCGCTTCGGTCGGCAAATCCTTGCCCACCCAGCGCGCATAGGCGAGCGCGTCGCTATGGGAGACGTGGACGACTGGATGATCGTCGAGCCCCCTGAGGTTGCTCTTCGGTCCGTATGGATGCCGCCAGTTGGCGCCGCGCATGAAGATCCACCACTGGCTCCAATCCCTGGGATCGGTGATGCGCGGAAGCGGCGAGAAAACCAGCGAGCCAGCATAGAGCATGTCGCGCACCGCGCCGGGATAGTCCTTCGGGTCAGGAACGATCTGGGCTTCGGTGACATGGCCGGTCGCGTTGACGAACTCCTTGAACTGCCGATTGGTCACTGGCGTGCGATCGATCCAGAAGCCGTCGACCGAGACGCGGTGGCTCGGCGCTTCCTCGGGATAGTGATGGTCGGAGCCCATCAGGAAGGTGTCGCCGGAGACGAACACCATCTCACCGCTCCGCGTGTCATCCGGCCGCCACACGCAGTGATCCATGTCCGCCCGAAACATGGTCAGACTCCACATCGTTCCCGCTGCCTCAGGGTGGTGGTATCCGGGGATTTCGACGGCTGCGGCTTGCGCGTCTCAGACGGCACATTGGTCGGGTTCCCATATCTGCCGGAGGTTTGAAAAAGCCAATGGCCCCCTCTCCTCCTTTTCTCTGCGTGCGCGTCACTGCGCACGCAGCCGGCCTTGCGGCGCGTGATCCGCCTTCAGCGGATGATCGCGACGAATATCGTTGAGGTTGCAAAAGCTAACTCAAGTTTCGCGCGCTGTGATGTGCAGATCGTGCCAGGGCAGCTTGCGAGCACGGCCCAGGCATTGGAGCGCGATCAAGGTATCCCCCATCGTCCCAGCGCAGCCGGGAAATCCCTCCTATGAAATTCGAGGATCATTTTCCTCAACTGCGGAACAGAGCCCATCGCGCCGCTGTGATGACCCGGGCTGCAACTTGCCGCAGAATCAACACGCTTGGGCATCACGCTGATCAAATGGGGACGCATCTACTGGTTGATTCGCGAAAGCTCGACGGCTTCGAAGGGCTGCATCAGGCTGTCCACGGGACGCATGTCGACGTGATGCAGCTCGGGCGCGGCAGGCTCCGCGGCACGTTGTCTCATGTCGGCATCGGCGACTTTTCGCTCAGCATCGGCTCCTTCAACGTCGGCATGCGGACGCAGCGGATTTCCAGCGACGACAAGCTTATCGTCGGCATGCTGCTGACGGCGGAAGACAGGGTCAACCATTGGTCGTTCGACATGCGGCCGACCGATGTGCTGGTGATGCCCCCGCTGGTCGAGCATGACGGCATCTTCCACGGCGCCTCCGCCTATGCGGCGATGCGGTTCGACCTCGATGAGGTCGCCTCGATCTTCGGTGGTGAGCCGCGGCTTGCTGATCCCGAAAGCTGGCGCCACAAGAACCACTTTCGCGCCGATCTTGACGTCGGCCACGTCGCCGCATCCCGGCTGAGCCGGATCGTGCTCCAGCTCGGCACGCATGACGGCGCCCTGTCCGAGTCATCCGCCGAGTTCTGGAAGCGATCGATCGCCGAGTGCATGGGAATGACCGTCCTGTCCGCATTGCCGCCGGGCGGAAGTGCGCGCTTGCCGTCGGCCCGACGGATCATCCGCAAGGTCGAGGACTATCTGGAAGAGGCTGGGACCCGTCCGGTCCATATCTCGGAGATTTGCGCCGCGCTCGGCGTGCCACGTCGCTCGCTGCACCGCGCCTTCAACGAAGTGTTCGGCGTGGGACCGGTGACCTTCCTCCGCCACAAGCGCCTGTGCGCCATCCACTCGATCCTTCGCGATAGCGTTCCCGGCACGACGACCGTGGCCACCGTCGCAATGCAGCAGGGCTTCTACGAGCTCGGACGGTTCTCGCATTACTACCGCGCGATGTTCGGCGAATATCCGTCTCAGACGCTGGGCGGGCCGGTCGGCGAACTCGCCGATCGGCAACTTTGACGGCGGCCTCCAAAACGGCTTCCCAGCCGATCGGGCGGCATCACGCCCTGCGTGCTTCGCATTGAACCTATCCCGAATAAAGTGCACCAATAACAAGAGTGATTCTGGTCACATTTCCTGCGGCCGCCCCCTGCTGCGCAGGGACGCCAGGGACCTTTCGAATTGGATGGGAAAGCTCATGAGACGCCTGATCGGTGCCATGGCCGGTGTGTTTTGCCTTGCGGCGCCCGCATGGGCCGAAACTCCGGCCGCGATCGTCGAGGACGTACAGGGCAAGGTCGACGGCGTCGAGTTCATGGACTACGTGGCGCCCGGCAAGGTCATCAAGCTCGGCCCAAAGGGCACCCTGGTACTCGGCTATCTCAAATCGTGCTGGCGCGAGACCATCACCGGCGGCGTCGTCCTCGTCGGCGCCGAGCAGAGCTCGGTGCAGCTCGGTGACGTCCAGCGCATCAAGGTGCCCTGCGACGCCAACGCCGCGCAGCTCACCGAGCGCGAGGCCAACCAGAGCGCGGCAACGACCTTCCGCACCGTGCGCTCGGACACGAAAGACGCGCCGGCAAAACTGCCCACAATCTACGGCGTCTCGCCGCTGGTCCAGGCCAAGAGCGGCGGCACGCTGGTCATCGAGCGCACAGACGGCAAGGAGCCGACGATCACCGTACCGCTGAAGAGCGATAGTCTGGTTGCCGGCAAGTTCTACGATTTCGCAAAGGCCGGCAAGACGCTGACGCCCGGCGGCACCTATCTCGCGACCCTCGGCGCGCGGCACTACACCTTTCAGATCGATGCTCACGCGACTTCGTCTGCAACACCGATCGTCGGTCGGCTGCTGCGGCTCGAATAGGCGGCGTGCGACGGGGCGATGCGAGGGATCGGCAGGCGGGACATCGTTGCGGCGATCGTGATCGCGCTGCTCGCAGGCACCGTCTTCACCTCGCCGCCTCTCAATACGCTGCAAGGGCTTTCGCTTGACATCTTGACGGCCCTGAGCGCGAGGCTTTTCAGCGATCGTCGCGATGCCGCCGCCTCACCCGTCGTCGTCATCGCGATCGACGACGAAACCTATGACACGCCCCCGTTCAAGGGGTCGCCGACGCTGACCTGGACGCGTGAGATCGGACGGGTGATCGGTGCCGTAGTCGATGGCGGGGCCAAGGTGGTCGGCTTCGACGTGATCTTTCCGAGCTCGATCGAGCAGTCGGAGATACCCTTTGGCGATGCGCCGCTCGGCGACCGCATGAAGGGCTTTGACCGAGACTACCTGATCGCCCTGCGCAAGTCGTCCGATGCCGGGAAGCTCGTGCTCGGCGCGATCGTGAGCAACGAGCATCCGGACTTTCCCTACCGCGCGCAGCAATTGGCAGTGAAGGGCAATATCCGCGCGCTCAACGTCAACACCGACCCCGACGACATCATCCGGCGAATGCCGCTGAGCTTTTCGATCGATGGCAAGGAAGTTCCCGCGATGGCGGTCGAGCTGGCCTCGCGCGCGCTCGGCGCAAAGCCCGAGCTTGCGCCGGACGGCAGCACGGTGCTCGCCGGTTACGCCATCCCGAGTGCCGTGCCGAATACGCTGACGCTCAATTTCCGTGGCGTCGGCCGCGACGTTCCGAAGTTTTCCTTCGCGGATCTGCGCGCCTGCGTCGAGAAAGGCAACGGCGAGTTCTTCCACCGCGCCTTTGACGGCAAGGTCGTCATTCTCGGCAGCGTGCTCAATGTCTACGACCGCAAGCTCACGTCGCTGCATCTCGCGGGCGGATATGACGGCACGTCGGCACCGCGATGCGCCCTGCCCGCCCCCTCACGGAAGGCACCGGCAGCACGCAGCGACATAGCCGGCGTCTTTATCCACGCGACCGTCGTGCGCAATCTGATGGAGCGCGATGCGGTGAGCGAGCTCGGCTTCCCCATGCGAACCGTTCTCACGATCGTCATTGCGGGGATCATCGCATTCGCTTCCTGCCTGCTTGCGCCGGGCCGCGCGGCGCTCGCCTATCTTGCACTCATGGCCGTCTACACCGCTTGCGCGGTGAGCCTGTTCGTTCGCGCCCACACCCTGCCTTTGACCGAGCCGGCGCTCGCAGGGCTTGCCTCTAGCGCCATGATGATCGGCTACCGTTTCATCATCGCCGACCGGGGTGAACGCTTCCTGCGCAGGAGTTTTGCGCTCTACCTTGCCCCGCAGGTGATCGAGAGCATGGTGACTTCCGGTAAGATGCCCGCGCTCGGCGGCGAGATGCGCAACGTCACCGTGTTCTTCTCGGACCTCGCCGGTTTCTCCTCGATCGCCGAAAAGATGGCACCTAGCGAGCTGGTCGCGCTTATGAACGCGTATCTCTCTGCCATGACTGACGTCATCGAAAGCCATGGCGGCTACGTCGACAAATATATCGGCGATTCCATCGTGGCTGTGTTCGGCGCCCCGGTCGCCGATCCCGATCACGCCTGCAATGCCGTGCGCGCGGCGCTTGCCTGCAACGCGCGGCTCGACGAGCTCAACCGCAACCACACCGCCTTCGAAAGCCTTGCGCACCGCATCGGCCTCAACACCGGTGAGGCCGTGGTCGGCAATATCGGCTCGCACCGGCGCTTCAACTATACCGTCATGAGCGATACTGTGAACGTCGCCTCACGCCTCGAAGGCGCCAACAAATACTTTGCGACCTCGATCATGGCCTCCGAAATGACGGTCGCGCAAACCGCCGACAAATTTGTCTGGCGCGAGCTCGACGCCGTCCGTGTCAAAGGCCGCGACGAGGCTATCAGGGTCTATGAGCCGCTGGCCGCGCGAGGCGTGGAGACGGCAGAGCAAGCGAAGACGGCGATGGGCTATGCCGGGGGGCTTGCCCACTGGCGGGCGCGCGAATTCGCGAAGGCAGCAGCTTGCTTCGACAACGTCGCTCCAACAGACGCACCATCAGCGCTCTTTGCAATGCGCGCCAAGGAATTCATCACCAATCCGCCAGCCGCGGATTGGACGCCGGTGAATACGCTGGAAGGCAAGTAGCGCCAAGCGCGCCGCTGCACCCTCTCCCCTTGCGGGAGAAGGGAAGGCAGCATGCTCGTCTCAGAACGGCAATCCGACGTAATTCTCCGCGAGCAGGCGCTGCGCCGTCTCGGACGAGAACAAATATTCCAGTTCGGTCTGCTGCAGCCTGTCCTCGTAGTCGATCCGGTCGGGAAAACGATGCAGCATCATCGTCATCCACCAGGAGAAGCGCTGCGCCTTCCAGATTCGCGCCAGCGCCTTGGCTGAATAGCTCTCAAGGCCGGAATCATCGCCCTTCTGATAGTGCGCGAGCATCGCGTGATAGAGATAATAGATATCGGAAGCTGCGCTGTTGAGCCCGCGCGCGCCGGTCGGCGGCACGATGTGGGCGGCATCGCCCGCGAGGAACAGACGGCCATAGCTCATCGGCTCGGCCACGAAGCTGCGCAGCGGCGCGATGCTTTTCTCGATCGACGGACCGGTGATCAGGCGGCTGGCGACCTCGTCCGGCAAACGGCGCTTCAGCTCGGCCCAGAACGCCTCGTCGGGCCAGTCCTCCACCTTGTCGGTCAGCGGCACCTGGATGTAGTAGCGGCTGAGCACCTGCGAGCGCAGCGAGCAGAGCGCAAAGCCGCGCTCGTGCTTCACATAGATGAGCTCCGGCGAGACCGGTTTTGTGCGCGACAGGACGCCGAGCCAGCCGAACGGATAGACCTTCAATACGTCCTTCGGAATCGACTTGCGGCTGATACCGTGGAAGCCGTCGGCGCCAACGACGTAGTCGCAGTCGACGCGGATTGTCTCCCCGTTCGCGCGATAGGTCACGAACGGCTTGTCCGACTTGAGATCGTGCGGCGTGACGTCCTCGGCATTGTGCACGACCTTGCCGCCGAGACGGTCGCGCGCCTCGTAGAGATCGCGCGTCAGCTCGGTCTGGCCGTAGACCAGCACCGAATTGCCACCGGAATGTTTGTGAAGGTCGATATGCGAGAGCACGCCGTCATGGGCGATCTCGAAGCCCTTGTGTATCTCGCCTTCACGGTCCATCCGCTCGCCGCACTGCGCCTCGCGCATCAGCTCGGCAAAGCCATGCTCCAGCACGCCGGCGCGGATGCGGCCGAGCACATGGTCGCGGCTGTATTTCTCCAACACGACCGTGTCGATGCCCTTGAGGTGCAGGAGCTGGGACAACAGCAGCCCCGACGGGCCGCCGCCGATGATACAGACCTGAACTTTCATTTTCCCGTCCTCCCGTTTGCGGGTTTTTCGCAGATTTCGTGCGGTAAACCGATGGAGGGATCGGCCTTTGTCTTGTACAATTCGAACATGCCCCGTGCTCCCTCGACAACGGCCATCAAGGTCTACAATTTGTTCGGCGAATCCGGCGATCTGCCCGACGTCGTGCATTGCGAGACCATCGCCTCCCGCTCGGTGCTGCATGATTGGACGCTGGCCGTGCACCGCCACGCGCGGCTGCACCAGGTGCTGCTGATCGAACGCGGCGGGGGCGAGGCAACGCTCGACGGGCGTGTGGTGCCGTTGAAACCGATGCAGATCGTCAACGTACCGGTCGGCCACGTACACGGTTTCCGCTTCGTGCCTGATACCCAGGGCTGGGTGCTGACGATCGCGGCCGAAATTCTCGACGAGGCGCTGCTCGCCTCGGAAGGCCTGCGCGGCACGCTGTCGCAATCGGCCGTGGTGCGCGGCACGCCGCAGATCCGCACTACCATGAAGCAGATCTTTGCCGAGCACGCGGGCCGCAACTTCGGCCGCGCGCATGTGTTGCGCGCGTTGTCGGCGGCGGTGATTGGTCTCGTGGCCCGCGAGCTCACCGGCAGGAGTGGCGGCGGCGGCTCAGCGGACTCCGACCTGTTCCGCCGCTTCGAGGCGCTGCTCGAAGCGCACCATCTCGGACGCTGGAGCGTTGCCGACTATGCCAGGGCGCTGTCGGTGACGCCGACCCATCTCAACCGGATCACGCGCACCGCGACCGGAGACACTGCTTCGCATCTGATCCTCAACCGCCTGATACGCGAGGCGCGGCGCAACCTCGTCTACACGAACCTGCCGGTCTCGACGATCGCCTACGCACTCGGCTTCGACGACCCGGCCTATTTCAGCCGGGTCTACGCCGCCGCGACTGGGCTTTCGCCGCGCGCCTTTCGCGCGCAGCTACATGGCGGGGAATGATCTCTGCGCAGGGGAGCGACCTGACGACCTAATTGTCGTCACGTCGCGTGCGGGTTGACGACGGTATAGCCTCGCAGCGACCGCGCGTGAATTCGCGTTGAGCGATTGCCTGAGTTGGCATCGTACGCCATCCACATGTCGCCTTGGAGGTGTTGCTCCAAGACGAAGACGTGTCCGCGCCGTGCCGCAACCATGCCCGGTGCCGGCGCTGTCCGTGGGAAGCGCAGCCAATTGGCCGCAAGATTCAATTCCGGGACGATCCGGCCGAAGACATGCAAGGCCGCGCCGCAGCCGCAGAAGCTTCGAGGGCACCCGGACGGGCGACCGCCGACGATCTGGGTGCCGGAAACATTCACCTGTGTCACGGCGGCTTGAGCGTCAGCGACCGCTCCTCGCGTCACGAGGTGCGTTCGTCTCGCGTCCGGCAAAACTCTCTCGCGACGAACTTGAGACAATGAGAAGTCGCACGGCATCGTCACATTACATTCCAGTGCCGTGCTGGTGCGAAAAGGACGTGCTTCCGAAGCGATCGAACTGGTCACGACAAAGAGAGACGCAATAAGAATAGGTCTGAACATACAGGACTCCTACACAACAGTCCTGCCCCGTAACTAGGAATAAATACCATTTTGGCGAAATTAGAGCAGGATGAAATCAGGTTCGGTTGGCCGTTCGGAGATTCGACCTCTCCCTACGATGTGCTCTGCGTTCTGGGCGCCGCGATTCAACCAAAACCCATCCCGCTTCAGGCCTAAAGAACGGCCGACCGTCATCTTCGGAGCGTTCGAAGACGTTGCTCAGCGCGACGGAAGGGGAGCTCGGCTCAACCGTCCGCCGTTCACTTCGCGACGAATTCCGGCGGTGCTTCGCGCGGCACGATGATGCGGAATGTCGTTCCGGCACCGGGCTCCGTCTCCAGCTTGATCCGGCCGCCCAGACGGCTCGTGACGATGTTGTGGACGATGTGCAGTCCGAGACCGGTGCTGCCCTGGTCGCGTCTTGTTGTGAAGAACGGATCGAACGCCTGGCGCCTGACTTCGGCGGTCATGCCACAGCCGTCGTCCGAAAACAGCACTTCGACCTTGTCCTTGCCGTGCGCCTGCGCCGCGATATGAACCGATCCTCGCACGCCGTCCGGAAAGGCGTGCACCGCGGAGTTGATCACGAGATTGGTGAGCACCTGGCCGTAAGGCCCGGCGTAGCTGTTCATCGCGAGATTGGGTTCGCATTCGACCCTGACTAAAAGATTTTCGCTGCGTAGCCCGGAGCGTAGTCCCTTGACGACCTGCTCGGTGACCTCGCCGAGATCGAAGCGCCTGCGATCCGACACGTTGCGATCGGCCGCGACCTGTTTGAACGACTGGATCAGATCGACTGCGTGATTGAGGTTGATGATGATCTGCGATGCCGCCTCGCGGCCGGCTGCGATGAATTCGTTGAGGGTCGAACGACGTAGATCGCCGCGCGCGACGTCGGCTTCGAAACGATTGGCCTTGTTGGCGAAGGCGGAGGCGACCGTCAGACTGGTGCCGACGGGCGTATTGATCTCGTGCGCGACTCCCGCCACGAGCCGTCCCAAAGCGGCGAGTTTTTCCGTTTGCAGGAGACCGTCCTGGGCGGCGCGCAGTTCGTCCAGCGATTGCGACAACTGCCGTGTGCGCTCCTGCACCTCGGTGAAGAGCCGCGCGTTCTCGATTGCGATGACCGCTTGTCCCGCGAACGTCTTCAACAGCTCGACCTGCGCCTTGGGGAATAGTTGCGGCACGAGCCGCATGACGGCGATGGCGCCAATTGCGACCTCGTCGCGAAGCATCGGCACCACGAGGATGCTGCGATAGCTCGACGTCCGCTGCAATTCACTGTATCCGCCGGAGACGAGCACGTCCGGCTCGTGCACGACGCGCCGCTCGCGAACGGCAACCGAGATGAGGTTTTCGCTCGCGATCGGCGCCGGATAGGCTTTCTGCACCGCCGCGATCGATT
Source organism: Bradyrhizobium sp. UFLA05-108 (assembly GCF_059803455.1). Taxonomy (NCBI): domain Bacteria; kingdom Pseudomonadati; phylum Pseudomonadota; class Alphaproteobacteria; order Hyphomicrobiales; family Nitrobacteraceae; genus Bradyrhizobium; species Bradyrhizobium sp. UFLA05-108. The sequence goes on from NZ_JBANAZ010000025.1 coordinate 83,119, forward strand.
CCGGCGAGAACTGGTCATAGGCGACAAGATGAACGCGTTCCCCGTCGCTGCGATAGACGGCGCTGAGAACGCTCTGGCAGAGCCGCGCCGCATTCCTGACGATCCGGTCGAACACGCGCGGAAGATCAGTCGGCGCATCCGAGATGAGTCTGAGGACCTCGGCCGTCGCGGCCTGCCGCTTTCTCGCTTCCTGGAGTTCGAGAGCAAGCTGCGCTGCTCCAGGTTTTGCCCGCGCGGAAACGGAAGCGCGCGATGCCTTCGGCACGCTGCGTCGCTTTTTCGTCTTCGCCGTGTTGCTACCCGATCTGCTCGGCCCGCCTGCCCTAGAGCGCTTTCCCATGGCCCTCCTCCGGCCCCAGAATAAGCCATCGTATCGGCTCGGGCGGATAACGGGAATGGGTGATCAGCCGCGGGTCCTCAGCAAAAGGCCGGCCTCACCGTTCAATGAGGCCGGCCTTGCGTAGCCATCGACGGCTTTTAGACGTCGAAGAACACAGTCTCCTCGGGTCCCTGTAGATTGATCGTGAAGGAGTACACCACCTTGCCGGCGCGCTCGCTGCGCTCAGCGATCAGGGTAGACCGTCGCACCGGCTGCTCGATCAAATTGAGCACGGGATCGGCAGCGTTCGCGGCCTCTTCATCCGAAAAATAGAGCCGCGTGTTCAACCCGATATTGATGCCGCGGGCGACGATCCAGACGTTGACGTGCGGGGCACATTTGCGCCCGGCCTTGTCCGTGATCGCGCCCGGCTTGATCGTCTCGAAGGTGATCAGCCCGCTGTCGAAATCCGAACCCGCGCGACCCCAGCCACGAAAGTCCTCCTCCAGCGCGCCGGCCGAGCGGTCAGCCGGATGGTTGTAGCGGCCGGCCGCATTGGCCTGCCAGATCTCCAGGAGCACGTCGCGCAGCGGCGTACCGGTGCCGTCGAGCACGCGGCCCTCCAGCGTAATGCGCTCGCCCTTGGTGTTCGGTGTAACGAGCACGTTGGAGAAGTTCTTCTCAAAGATGTCGAAGCCGGCCATGCCCGGGATCGATCCGATATGAACGTAGGGCCCGGCGGTCTGGGAAGCAGTTTCCTTGAGGTAGTTGAGCGGCTGCGCCATGACTTTAGTTTCCTTCCGGGCGATTTTCGAAATAGGTGGAGCGCGCCCCGCGCAGCACGATGTCGAAGCGGTAGGTAAGCGAGTCGAACGGGATAGAGGCGTTGAGATCAAGCGGCGCGACGAGACGGTCGAGCGCGTCCTTGTCCGGGATCGTCGTGAGGATTGGGCAGACCGGGATCAGGGGATCGCCCTCGAAATACATTTGGGTGATCAGCCGCTGCGCGAAGCCCGAGCCGAACACCGAAAAATGGATATGCGCCGGGCGCCAGCTGTTGACGTAGTTGCGCCAGGGATAGGGGCCGGGCTTGATGGTGCGGAAGTAGTAGTAACCGCTGTCGTCGCTGAGCGCGCGGCCGCAGCCGCCAAAATTCGGGTCGACCGGCGCCAGATAGGTGTCCTTCTTGTGCCGATAGCGGCCGCCAGCATTGGCTTGCCAGAACTCCACCAGCGTATTGGGCACGCCGCGGCCGATCTCGTCCATCACCCGGCCGTGCACGATGATGCGCTCGCCAATGGGATCGCCGTCCTTGGCGTAGTTGCGGATCAGGTCGTTGTCGAGCGGCCCGAGGTCGTTGTGACCGAACACCGGGCCGGTGATCTCCGAGATCGAGCTCTCCAGCGAAAGCAGCGACTGGCGCGGCGAGCGCAGCACCGAGGATTTGTAGCCGAGCGCATGCGCCGGCGGGTGGATGGAACGGTCACGCTGGAAGAAGCCGCCATCGCCAAGAGGCGGAGTGAACGGTTCGGGGCGGTTGAGGCGGGCGGCGTCCTGCGCGGCTGCGATACGAGCGGCCTGGGCGGTCATCTGGCGTTGTCTCCCTTTGGCGCGGCTGGGCGCGCGGCTTATGACAACGAGGATGCGCCGACCTATTCTCAAGATAAATAGATGAATTATAATGTATCTCATGAAAGAAATCGATCATTTGGCCCTCGACGGCCATTCGCTGTCGCTGTTTCTCGCCGTGCTTGAAGAGGGTTCGGTGACGGCGGCCGCGACCCGACTCGGCCTCACCCAATCCGCCGTCAGCCACGGGCTGAAGAAGCTGCGGCGCATCGCCGGCGATCCCCTGTTTGCCAAATCCGGCCGCGGCATCGTCGCAACCGCGCATGCCCAGGCGCTCGCCGCCAAGGCGAGCGCACTGATCGACGAGATGCGGAGCTTTGCCGGCGGCGTCACCTTCGAACCGAAAGCAGCGCACCTGTCGCTGACGATCGCCGCCAACGATTTCCAGCGCGACCTATTGCTGCCGCGCTTCTTCCGCCATGTCGCAGCCCAGGTGAAGAGCCTGAATCTGCGCGTGATCCCCTCGCAATCACCCTCGCCTGCCATGCTGCGCGAGAACCGTTGCGACCTCCTGATCAGCCCGCTGCCGCCATCTGGCATCGACATCGTGCAGAAGCGCCTGCTCAGGGATCACTACGTCTGCTACTATGACCGAACAGCGCGTTCGGCGCCGCCGACGCGCCATGCCTATCTCGCTGCGCGCCACGTCACCGTAGTTTATACCGACAACGAGCGGCTCGACTTCGACCGTAGGCTTGCGGCAAACGGCTTCCACCGCGATATCGCGATATCGGTGCCGAGCTTCTCCGGCGTGCCGTCTTTCCTGCGCGGCTCCGACATGCTGGCGAGCATGCCCAGCCTGCTTGCGGACGGTCTGATGCGCGACTTCGCGCATGTGCACATTCCGCTCGCCCCGCGCGCAAGGACGCTCGCCGAATTGCCGATGTTCATGGTCTGGCACCAGCGCTACCAGAAGGACCCGGCCCATCGGTGGATCCGCAGCCAGCTCGAGGCGGTCGCTGCGACCGCCTCGGGGGCATGAACAGGGCCGCCCTGCCCCCCCGCCAAACCCACTGGTTGCGCCGCATCGGCCACGCTAGAATTCGGCCATGACCGTGACCGATATTGCGAGCCGAACCTATAACCACAGCTGGCGGCTGGACCCGATCGTCCGCAGCCTGCTCGACACCGATTTCTACAAGCTGTTGATGTTACAGATGATTCGGGAATTCTACCCGGATCAGAGGGTGACATTTTCGGTCATCAACCGCTCGCGCCATGTGCGCCTTGCCGAGATCATCGACGAGGGCGAGCTGCGCGCCCAGCTCGACCATGCCCGCACCATCCGCTTCACCAAGAAAGAGCTGATCTGGCTTGCCGGTAACACCTTCTACGGCAAGACCCACATGTTCTCGGCCGATTTCATCCGCTGGCTCGCCGAATTCCGCTTGCCCGAATACGAGCTGCGCAAGGTCGAGGGCCAGTACGAATTGCACTTTCACGGGCCCTGGACCCACACCACGATGTGGGAAATTCCGGCGCTCGCGATTCTCAACGAGTTGCGCTCGCGCGCGGCGATCAAGGGCCGTGGCCGCTTCGAGCTCGACGTGCTCTATGCCCGCGCCAAGGCCAAGCTGTGGACCAAGGTCGAGCGGCTCCGCCAGCTCGAGAATCTGCGCCTATCAGACTTCGGCACGCGCCGTCGCCACGGCTTCCTCTGGCAGCGCTGGTGCGTAGAGGCGGTGAAGGAAGGGCTCGGGCAATCCTTCATCGGCACCTCCAACGTCCTGCTCGCCATGGACAATGATCTCGAGGCGATCGGCACCAATGCGCACGAGTTGCCGATGGTGGCGGCCGCTCTCGCCAAGGACGACGAGGAGTTGCGCTTCGCGCCCTATCGCATTCTCGACCAGTGGCGCCAGACCTATGGAGGCAACCTCCTGATCGCGCTGCCCGACGCCTTCGGCACCAAGGCCTTCCTGCGTGATGCGCCGGAATGGGTCGCCGATTGGACCGGCTTCCGCCCCGACAGCGCGCCACCGATCCAGGCCGGCGAAGAGATCATCAAATGGTGGGAGAAGAAGGGCCGCAATCCCAGGGACAAGCTGCTTGTCTTTTCCGACGCGATGGATGTCGGCTCGATCGAGGAGACCTATCATCACTTCTCTGGCCGGGTGCGCCTCTCCTTCGGCTGGGGCACCAACCTCACCAATGATTTCGTCGGCTGCCCGCCCGACGGCTCCGTCAATCTCGATCCGATCTCGCTCGTCTGCAAGGTGACGTCGGTCGACGGACGTCCCGCCGTCAAACTGTCCGACAATCCGGAGAAGGCGACCGGCATGCCGTCCGAGATCGAACGGTATTTACGTGTGTTCGGCGATGCTGGCCGCGTGCGCCAGGCCGTGCTGGTCTGACGCCTCGCGGAACTCCGAGAGCCGTTCGATGCGGCGTTCTCCGAGATTGCATCCGGCGAACGGCGACGACGCGAGATGGCGTAGTCGGCAGGCTAGCCGGCTTGCCGCCGCTCCTGCGCGTAGCGCACCAGGGCCGTGAAGCGGTAGATGCCATGCACGAACTTGCCATAGGGCATGGAGATGAACAGCGCGAACACTGCGCCGAGATGCAGCGCGAGCAGCGGGCCCATCGCGGCGGTCTCGCGCAAGGCGAGCAGCGCGAGGCCCGTGATGCCGGTCAAGCACAGCATGGCGATGAAGCCGACATCCATGCCGTAGCGGCCTTCATCGAGCAACGCGGAATCGCGCTGCATCCTGGCGATGAACAAACCGATCGGCCCGACGACGAGGCCGATGCCGCCAAGCGTGCCGAGCACGACCGGTAAATCCCACCACGGATAAGGCGCCTCGCGTCCCAGCAGATAATGATAGAGCGTGCCGACGCATGTCGCAGCGAAGCACAAGAGAAAGCCGTAGAAGGTAAGGTGATGGTAGAGCTTGCGCCGGTCGGTCGGCCGATCGTCCTCATTGTAGCAGCCGACGCCGCCGCCATGGAGATAGCGGAGCTCGCCGGCATCGCGGATCGCCTGGAAGATCGAGCCGCCATCCGCGCGGCCGCCGATCGGCGCGCCGATGTCGCGCCAGAACGCGCGAACGCTCATCACCAGCGCCAGGATCGCGTAAAGGAACGCGGCACCGAATAGTGCCGCCATCGCGTTGTGCGGCATCAGCTTGTAGAAGGCGCCGGGACCGCTATGGACTCCGAACAGCACATCACGGTCGTGCGCGGCGGCAAAGCCGAGGATGAACGCGGCCATGCTGAGCGCAGCCATGACGCTGATGACGAGACCGTTGCGTGCGAACACGCCAGACAGCGCCCGTGGCCAGGCATAGGCCGCATAGGACTCCGCGCGTGCTATCGCCAGCGTCTGCGGGACGTTGACGTTGAACTCGTGCGGCGGCGAAAACTGGCAATCCACGTAACAGGCGCCGCAGGCATGACAGAGATTGGCGAGATAATTGAGGTCGCCATCGGAAAACGCGCGGCGCATCTCCATCGCGGGAAATACCGCGCACAGGCCTTCGCAGTAGCGGCACGAATTGCAGACCGTCATCAGACGGTCGGCTTCGTCAAGAATCCTAGTTCCGTGCATGTTTCGCCGCTTCCCGTCCTGCGATCCGCCCGAACACGCTGCCGATCGTCATGCCCATACCGGCGGCATAGCCCTTGCCCAGCACATTGCCGGCCATGATTTCACCGGCCGCGAACATGTTGGCCGATGGCTTGCCGTCGTTCATCAGCATACGCGCCTCCTTGGTGACGCGGATGCCGAGATAGGTGAAGGTGATGCCGGGACGCACCGGATAGGCGAGATAGGGCGGCGTCTCGATTCGCCGCGCCCAATGCGTCTTCGGCGGCGTGACACCCTCGGTGCGACAGTCGTCGAGGATGGTGTGGTCGAAAGTGCCTGATAGCACCGCAGCGTTGAAATCGGCGACGGTCTTTTCCAGTGCGAGCGGATCGAGATCGAGCTTGCCGGCGAGCTCGGCAACGCTCGCGCCCGCAATCGGCGGAAACAGCGTCGGCATGAAGCTCGTGACGACAGTCGAGTCGAAGATGATGTAGGCGATTTGGTCCGGCTGCGCTGCGACCAGACGCCCCCAGATCGCGTAGCGCTTCGGCCAGATGTCCTCCCCCTCATCATAGAAGCGCTGCGCGTGCTTGTTGACGACGATGCCGAACACGACGGAGTCGTGCCGTGTGATGATGCCACCGTCGAATTTCGGCGCCCGCGCATCGATCGCGACGGCGTGGCACTGGGTGGGATCGCCGACCTCCTGGACACCCTTGGCAAGCAGCATCTTCAGGACGGAGCCGCGATTATAGGGCGTGCCGCGGATCAGGAAATTGTCGGCGGCCTCGCCCCAATATTCCTTCAGCCATTCGATGTTGGCCTCGAAGCCTCCGGCGGCGGCGACCAGCGAGGTCGCGCGTATCTCGTTTGCGCCATCGATCGGCCGCTTGAGACGCGCGGCCAGGAACATGCCGTCCTCGATCACGAGATCGGTGACCTCGGCATCATAATGGATCTCGACGCCGAGCCGTTCGGCGGTCAGATACAGCGCATTGAGCATCGCCCGGCCGCCGCCGAGGAAGAAGGAGTTGGTGCGCCCGAGGCTGAGCGTGCCGCCGAGCGAGGGCTGCCAGCGCACGCCCTGCTCCACGATCCAGTTCAGGATATCCTTCGACTCCCGGATCATGTGGCGCGCCAGCTCCTCGTCCGTCTGTCCACCGGTCACCAGCAGCAGGTCCTTCCAGAACTCCTCCTCGGTGTACGGGCCTGTCAGGATCTCGGTCGCGGCGTCATGCGCGCAGCGCATGTTGCGGGTGTGGCGGGTGTTGCCGCCGCGATAGAATTTAGGCGCGCCTTCCAGCACGACGACCGAGGCACCGCCGCGTCGCGCGGCAATTGCCGCGCAGAGCGCGGCATTACCACCACCGATCACCAGCACGTCGTATTTTCTGCTCATGCCGCCTGCCAGGACCCCAGAGCTGGAGCCATTCCATGGTTGTCCGACGGTACCGCCATTGCGCACGTTTGTATACAAAGATATACAAGCGTCGCGCAACGCTCCGCTTTGCATGGGAACGATGCGCCGGGATCGGAGAGAGCATGGCCAGGCGCCAGGCAAAGACAAGCGGATCGATCGATCGCGGTTCCGGCGTCGCATTGGGCGAAGCCGTGTTCCGCTCGCTGTGCGAGGCGCTCCAGGCCGGCAGCTACCGCGCCGGCGACCGCTTGCGGGAGGAGGAGGTCGCGCAGCGGCTCAACGTCAGCCGCACGCCGGTGCGCGAAGCGCTGGGGCGGCTCGCCGCGCGCGGCTTCGTGCAGCCGGCCGCGGGCCGTGGGCTGATCGTCCGCAATCTCGACGTTTCCGAGGTGCTCGAGCTCTACGCCATGCGCGAGATCCTGGAGGGCGCCGCCGCCCGGCTCGCCGCCGAGCACGCCTCGCGCCCCGAGATCGACGCGATGACCGATATCGAGCAGGCTTTTACCGAACATTCCGGCGACGCCGCCGAGATGGCGAGACTCAACCGCACTTTCCACGAGGCGGTGTGCCGCGCCGCGCGCAACCGCTATCTCGACAACGCATCGAAGGAGCTCCAGGACTGGATCGCGCTGCTCGGCCCGACCACGTTTTCCGTCGCCGGCCGCCCCTCCACGAGCCACAGGGAGCATCAGGCCATCATCAATGCCATTGCCGCCCGCGACGGCGACAAGGCCGAAGAACTGGCGCGCGCGCATATTCGCGAAGCGCTGCGGTGCCGACTGAAGCTCTTGCAGAAACAATAGCGAAACATCCGCGAGCGATCGATCACGAAACCTTGTGGGAATGAGATCGCGGCCATCGCGATCTCAGGGATGAACGGCAGGCTATCGGAGCCTGCTGGAACGCCTGCAAGGAGAATTCCCATGACTGCCCGCAAGACGCACGCCGCTGGCCTGGTACTGACAGCGCTCGTGGTCAGCACCGTTGCATTTGCCGCTCCCGGTGCGGCAACGGCCCGTCCGATCGATGGCGCGCGCGTTGCGCCGACGCGGCCAGCCGTACATGCCTATCGGACCCGCGAGACGCCTGCGCCGTACATTCGGGCGCCGCGACCTTCCGACCCATCGGATGGGACATTCCCGTTCGTATGGCTCGGATGATCGGCAGCTTCCAATTTGGTCTCGCGCTGATCAGGCGAGCACATCCGCAGCCATGGCCTTCAAGACATCGCGCACATCGCGCGGGCTGAGCCGCACCTGCAAGCCGCGCTGGCCGCCATTGACGTAGACGAGGTCGTGCCCGAGCGCGCCCTCGTCGATGATGGTCGTCACCGCGCGCCGTTGCCCGAATGGGCTGATGCCGCCGACCTTGAAGCCGGTGACGCGCTCGGCCTCGAGCGGCTTCATCATCTGAGCCGACTTGCCGCCCGCAGCCGCCGCGAGCTTCTTCATCGAGACTTCCCGGTCGGAAGGAACGACGACGCAAACCGGCTTGCCGTCGACAATCGCCATCAGCGTCTTCAGCACCCGCGCAGGATCTTCACCAAGCGCGGCAGCAGCCTGAAGCCCGATGCTCTCGGCGTCCGGATCGTAGTCATAGGCGTGCACGGTGAAGGATACGGAGGCGGCAGTAAGCGCGCGTGTGGCAGGGGTGGCTTTGGACATGCACTATCATCTACCACCGTGATTGCGAGGAGCGAAGCGACGAAGCAATCCAGACTGCCACTGCCGGGTTGATTTCTGGATTGCTTCGCTGCGCTCGCAATGACGCGATTGTGTTATGCGCAGACCACATCCTCGACGTCATCGCCCGCGAGGGCGGGCGATCCAGTATTCCAGAGACCGTGACGAGATACGGACAAGCCGCGGCGTACTGGATGCCCCGCTTCCGCGGGGCATGACAGCGGTTCATGTGGCGAGCGCTTGTCGCGGTGACGACGACGGGGCCACCTACTCCGCCGCGTCGCGCATCTCGACGCGTTCGGCACGCGCGGCGCAGAACTTGAACTCGGGGATCTTGCCGAAGGGATCGAGCGCCGGATTGGTGAGAAGGTTCGCCGCCGCTTCCGCGTAGCAGAACGGCATGAACACCATGTTCTCCGGCACGTCGCGGTCGGAGCGCACCTTGACCTCGACCGCGCCGCGACGGGTCTCCAGGCGAATGAAATCGCCGGGCGCGAGTTTCTTCTTGCGCATGTCCTTCGGCGACATGAAGGCCACCGCTTCCGGCTCGATCTGGTCGAGTACCTGAGCGCGACGCGTCATCGAGCCCGTGTGCCAGTGTTCGAGCACGCGGCCGGTCGACAGCACCATCGGATACTCGTCGTCCGGCAACTCGTCCGGCGGGATGACTTTGGCCGGCACGATCTTGCCGCGACCGCTTGCGGTCGGGAAGCCGGTGGTGAAGATGATCTCGTTGCCCGGTTTGTTCGGATCGTCGGCTGGATAAGTCACGGCGCCTTCGCGCACCAGCCGCTCCCAGCTGATGTTCTTCAGTGACGGCATCAGCTCCGCCATCTCGGTATAGACGTCGCCGGGGCCGGAGTAATTCCACGGCAAGCCCATCCGCTTGCCGATCTCCTGGATGATCCAGAGATCCTGCCGCGCATCGCCCGGCGGCTTGATCACCTGGCGCGCGAGCTGCACGCGGCGATCGGTGTTGGTGAAAGAGCCATCCTTCTCCGCAAACGCCGAAGCCGGCAAAATGACGTCGGCATGGAACGCGGTCTCGGTGACGAAGAGATCCTGCACCACGAGGTGGCCGAGCATGGCGAGCGCTTCGCGCGCATGCTGGAGATCGGGATCTGACATCGCGGGATTCTCGCCCTCGATATACATGCCCTTGATCTCGCCGGCGTGGATCGCGTTCATGATCTCGACCACGGTCAGACCGCGCACGGGATCGAGGTCTTGTCCCCACAGCTTCTCGAAATTGCCGCGCATGTCGTCGTGGCCAACCGGCTGATAGTCGGGCAGGAACATCGGGATCAAGCCGGCGTCGGAGGCACCCTGGACGTTGTTCTGGCCCCGCAGCGGATGCAGGCCCGTGCCGGGACGGCCGACCTGGCCGGTGATCAGCGCGAGCGCAATCAGGCAGCGCGCATTGTCGGTGCCGTGGACATGCTGGCTGATGCCCATGCCCCAGAAGATGATCGACGACTTTGCACGGGCATAGGTTCTGGCGACCTCGCGCAGCGTTTGCGCCGGGATGCCGCAGATCGGCGCCATCTTCTCCGGCGTGAATTCCTTGATCTTCTCCTTCAGGTCCTCAAAGCCCTCGGTGTAACCGGCAATGTACTGGTCGTCGGTCAGGCCCTCGGTGATGATCGTGTTGATCATCGCATTCAACATCGCAACGTCGGCACCCGGCTTGAACTGCAAATGCTTGGTGGCGTGACGCGACAACGACTGCCGACGCGGATCCATGACGAACAGCTTTGCGCCCTGCTTGGCCGCGTTCTTGATGTAGGTCGCCGCGACGGGGTGGTTCACGGTCGGATTGGCGCCGATCACCCAGATGACTTCCGCATCCATCGCGGCCGCGAAGGGCGCAGACACGGCGCCCGAGCTCAGGCCTTCGAACAGCGCCGCCACCGACGAGGCGTGGCACAACCGCGTGCAATGATCGACGTTGTTAGAGCCGAAGCCAGTGCGTACCAGCTTCTGGAACAGATAGGCCTCCTCGTTCGACCCCTTGGCCGAGCCGAAGCCTGCAAGCGCCTTCACACCCTTCTCGTCGCGGATTTTGACGAGGCCCTTGGCCGCGATGTCGAGCGCTTCCTCCCACGAGGCTTCGCGGAAATGAGTAAAGGGATTGGCGGGGTCAACCTGGTCGTTGGCGTCCTTTTTCGCGTTCGGCAGCCGCACCAGCGGCTTTGTCAGACGATGCGGATGATGGATGTAGTCGAAGCCGAAGCGGCCCTTGACGCAAAGGCGGTTGTGATTGGCGGGGCCGTCGCGACCCTCGGCGTAGATCACCTTCTCGTCCTTGACCTCGTAGGTCACCTGGCAGCCGACGCCGCAGAACGGGCAGAGCGAATCGACCTTCCTGTCGGCATATGTGACGCGGGTCTGGTTCTCGTCCAGCATCACGGCGGGCATCAGAGCGCCGGTCGGGCAGGCCTGCACGCATTCGCCGCAGGCCACACAGGTGGACTCGCCCATGGGATCGTCGAAGTCGAACACGATCTTGGCGCCTGCATTGCGGTAGGCCATGCCGATGACGTCGTTGACCTGCACCTCGCGGCAGGCGCGCACGCACAGGCCACACTGGATGCAGGCATCGAGATTGACGCGCATCGCCGGATGGCTGGCGTCGGTCTCCCAGCGCTCGGCGGCGGGGAAGCGGCTCTCGGTGACGCCGGTGGTCTCAGCCCAGTGCCAGAATTTGGAGTCGGGATCGTGCGAGGTCTCGCGCGCCGGCTGGTCGGCGACGAGCAGCTCCATCACCATCTTCTGCGCCGCGACCGCGCGGGCGCTCTCGGTCTTCACCTTCATGCCGACCGACGGCGTGCGCTTGCAGGACGCCGCAAGCACGCGCTCGCCTTCGATCTCGACCATGCAGGCGCGGCAATTGCCATCGGGCCGATAGTCTGGCGCCGGTGAATAGCAGAGATGCGGGATGTCGCGGCCCTGGCGTTTTGCGACTTGCCAGATGGTCTCGCCGGGTTTGGCTTCCACCTGCTTGCCATCGAGCTCGAACGTAATCTTCGTCATTCGGCCGCTTCCTTGAACTCGTCAGGGAAATATTTGATCACGGTTGTGAGCGGATTCGATGCCGCCTGTCCGAGCCCGCAAATCGAGGCATCGCGCATCGCTTGGCTCAATTCGTCCAGCAGCGCGCGGTTCCAGATCGGCCGCTGCATCAAGAGCGCCGCCTTCTGGGTTCCGACACGGCACGGCGTGCACTGGCCGCAACTCTCGTCCTCGAAGAATTTCATCAGGTTCAGCGCCGCGGACCTGACGCTGTCCTTCTGCGACAGGATCACGATCGCGGCAGAGCCTATGAAGCAGCCGTATTTTTCAAGCGTGCCGAAATCGAGCGGAATGTCATCCATCGATGCCGGCAGAATGCCACCGGACGCGCCGCCCGGAAGATAAGCATAGAAGGTGTGGCCGTCGGCCATGCCGCCGCAATGTTCGTCGATCAGCTCGCGCACGGTGATCCCAGCGGGCGCGAGCTTCATGCCGGGATTCTTGACGCGGCCCGAGACCGAGAAGCTGCGCAGGCCATGGCGCTCATGGCGGCCGTGGCTGTTCCACCAATCGGCACCCTTCTCGACGATGTCGCGCACCCACCACAACGTTTCGATGTTGTTGATCAGCGTGGGCAGGCCGAACAGACCGACCTGAAACGGATAAGGCGGCTTGTGCCGCGGCAGACCGCGCTTGCCCTCGATGCTTTCGAGCAGCGAGGATTCCTCGCCGCAGATATAGGCGCCGGCGCCACGCCGCATATGCAGCGTCGGGCCGCCCGCGGGGAGCTTTGCGATCTCGCGCTCGAGAATCTCGCGGCAGGCGGGATATTCGTCACGGAGATAGACGTAAACGTCGGACGCCTCGACCACGCGCGCACCGATCAGCATGCCCTCGATGAAGCGATGCGGGTCGGTCTCGAGATAATAGCGATCCTTGAACGTACCGGGCTCGCCCTCGTCGCCGTTGATCGCCATCAGCCGCGGACCCGGCTCCCCTAACACCGCGCGCCATTTGCGTCCCGTCGGAAAGCCCGCGCCGCCAAGGCCGCGCAGCGCGGCGTCGTCGAGCGCCTTCAGCAGATCTTCCTTCGGCAGCTCACCGGAGCGCAGGCGATTGAGCAGCCTGTAGCCGCCGGCGGCGACATAGGTGTCGTAGTCGATATATTTCGGCAGATGCGCATGTGTGTCGCCGGCCTTCGCTGCCGCCAGCACATTTCCGACCGTGGCGTTGTCGACGAAGTTGTGGCCGACCTCGGCCGCAGGCGCGGTGTCGCAGCGGCCGACACAGGGTGCGCGCACGACGCGGATGCCGGGACCGCTCGCGCTCTGGAGGTCTTCGAGCAGCTTTTCGCCGCCCATCATTGCGCAGGTCAGAGAATCGCAGACGCGGATGGTGAGCGGGGCAATGTCGGGCTCGCCCTCCTTCACGACGTCGAAATGTGCGTAGAAGGTCGCGGTCTCGAACACCTCGGCGAAGGCGAGTTTCATCTCGTCGGCAAGCGCTGCGAGATGCGCGGCCGAGATCTGGCGATACTTGTCCTGGACCAGATGGAGATATTCGATGAGCAGATCGCGCCGGCGCGACCTGTCGCCGAGCAATTGCTCGATCTCATGGGCGGCGATCGGGTCGACCTGCCGCCCCTTGGGCGTGGCCTTGGCTCGCTTCCGTCCCTCGCCCGGATGCTCGAACGAGCGGACCTGCTGCACGTCGTGGCTCATCGCTGCGTCTTGGTCCCTACTTTTAGAACGGCTCCAAACTAACCCATTGGCATACCAGATGCCAAGCAAATAGTTGATCCCGATTAGTCAGGTCCTACAAACATTTAAGGGGCACGTAGCCCAAGCTCCATGCCCCCTTTTAGTTGCATACTGTGAGCTCCTGGCCTCAGGTCTTGCTCATGCAGTCCTGAATGTAGAACCATCGGTCATCGCCGATAAGACCCTTGGCCTTGACCTCGGCCCGACACGCCTTGAGCTTAGGCTTGTTGGCCGCCCAGGTGGCCTTCATCTGCTTCAGCTTCTGCATGGTGAGCTTGACCTTCCCCGGCGGTTTGGCGTCGGCCGTTGTGGCCGGCGCGGGTGTCGCGGGCGACGTCGCGGTCTGCGCCGAGGCAGTATGAAGCCCTACGGCCAGCAGCGCGGCGGCAAGGCAGATACGGGTGCGAAGCATGAAATCCCCCTCAAGTCCCAATCATGATCATTCGGAAAGGCGAACGCCGCGGAATGCCTGTCATGGGCATCCCGCGGCGGTGTCGATTGCGATCAGAAGATTTTGACCGCGCTAAGCAGCGTCATGTACACGCCATAGGCTAAGGGAACACCGACGAACAGCCAGAACAGCGCGGCCTTGCCGTCGAGACCACCGGTGCCGATCCCGAACGAACCGGTCTGCCCCGCGTTGACACCGGCCGTTGCAGCCTGGAGCTTCGCCACTTCCCCCTCGCTCATGTACCACTTCGGATCGACCGGCTTGACCAGGTAGTTGCAGATCAGGCCCGCGATCAGCATCGCGCACAGGATGTACATGGTGGAGTTATAGAGCTGATCGCGCGGCACGCCGGCGGCGAGCTGGAATTCGCGCAGGTAGTTCACGACCACCGGACCAATGATGCCGGCGGTCGACCAGGCCGTCAGCAGACGGCCATGGATCGCGCCCACGAACTGGGTGCCGAACATGTCTGCGAGATAGGCCGGCACCGTCGCGAAGCCGCCGCCATACATCGACAGGATGATGCCGAAGCCGAGCACGAAGAGCAGTTTGTTGCCAGTTGCGGCAAATGTCGGCGCCAACGCGTACAGCACGATGCCGAGGATGAAGAACGTGTAGTAGGTGTTCTTGCGGCCGATATAGTCCGACAGCGAGGCCCAGAAGAAGCGGCCGCCGATGTTGAACAGCGACAACAGGCCGGCAAAGCCGGCGGCGATCGCCGCGATCTGCGCCTTCTGCGCCGGATTGAGCGCGTTGAAGCCGACGTCCGGCAGGCCGATCAGCTTGCCGGCGAAGATTTCCTGCAGCATCGGCGAAGCCATGCCGATCACGCCAATGCCGGCCGAGACGTTCAAGCACAACACCCACCAGATCAGCCAGAACTGGGGCGTCTTGTGCGCGTTGTCGAGATGGACGTGATGCTCGGAGATCATCGTCTTCTTCTCGCTCGGCGGTGTCCAGCCTTCGGGCTTCCAGCCCGTCGGCGGCAGGCGATAGCGGAACGCGCCGATCATCATGAAGACGAAATAGATCGCGCCCATGCTGAGGAAGGTTTCCCAGACGCCGACCGAGGTCGGCGACTTGAACTGATCCATCAGCCAGTTGGCCAGCGGCGCGCCGATCATGGCGCCGCCACCAAAGCCCATGATGGCCATGCCGGTCGCCATGCCGCGGCGGTCGGGGAACCATTTCACCAGCGTCGAGACCGGTGAGATGTAGCCAAGGCCGAGGCCGACGCCGCCGATCACGCCGGAGCCGAGCCACATGATCCAGAGCTGATGGACATAGATGCCGATGGCGCCAAGCACGAGGCCGCCGCACCAGCACAGCGCTGCAACGAAGCCGGCCTTGCGCGGCCCGACCCGCTCGAGCCAACCACCCCATAGCGCGGCCGAGACGCCGAGCACGACGAAGAACAGCGTGTACATCCACCCCAGGCTTGCGACCTTCCAGTCGCAAGTGGTGGTGAAGAGCTCCTGCCACAATGAAATGTCTGGGCATGCCTTGGGCGCGGTCAGCCCGATCGCGCGCGATAGCGGCAGCCAGAACACCGAGAAGCCGTAGGCCATGCCGATGCACAGATGGATGCAAAGTGCTGCCGGCGGCACCAGCCAGCGATTGAAGCCGGCCGTGGCGATCGTGCGCTCGCGATCGAGAAATCCCGCGCCAGCGCCTGACAGTCTTCCAGCGCTTTCAACTGTAGCCATACAAATCCTCCCCTGCAGGCCGCCCTTCTGAGCAAACCTGCTGCTACGATCCTTGTCGCTCAGCCCGTCGCGGCGCAGCCGTCCCTGCTGCTCCGCACAATGTTTCGACACGCGCCAGGATCACGACGCATATTCGAGAAGTCTAACCCCCTGGGTCGGCGTCTATGCCCGACACCACGCGACGTGGCTTCGACCAGCTTGTTCCGCGCATTGCGGGCACGAGTCAACCTCCGCGTCCCACAGATGAAACCGATTGGGACAGAAGCGCAGATCGATGTCGATAGACAAATGGTCGGTATCCACGAGGTGACGGCCCTAAGAACGCGGCGCACCATTGATGATTTCAATCGATGCATTGGTCTTCTCTATCAAGAAGACGATGCGCGCATCGTTGCGCTCGGTGATTTCGACCTTGTCGCCGGTTTCCCGGATCAGATTTGGAATGTCGATCACCGACAGGGGATCGGTGCAATAGACTTCGAGCTGGTCCCCTGCCCGCAACGGCTTCAGCGCCTTGCGCGTCTTCAAAGCCGGCAACGGGCATTTCAGCCCGGTGAGATCGAGAGTCGTTCTGGTCATGGCAGCACCATGGCGAGGCGGGTCGGGAGCGTCAATGCGCGATGCTCAGATCAGGTCCGCATAGGACAGAAATCCAATGCCCTGTCCGGGCTCGACCTGCGTGATCGCTTCGCCGAGCTCGACCAGCCCATCGGTCTCGACCAACGATGACAACAGCCCGGCGCCCTCGCGTGGAAACTTGATCGCCTCGAGCGCACCATCCTCGGCCTTGCGCAAGGAGACCCGGACATATTCGCGGCGGCCCTCCTTCTTCTTGTAAGTGAACGCCGCGCGCACCGGAATCGGAAGCAACGGCTCCGGCAGGCCCCCGGCGAGCGCCAGCACCGTCGGCCGCACCACGTGGACGAAGGTGACGAAGCTAGCGACGGGATTGCCGGGCAAGCCGATCAGCGGCGTGCCGCCGATGATGCCCATGGCGACCGGTCGGCCCGGCTTGATCGCCATCCGCCACAGCACCAGCGTGCCGATACTCTCGACCGCGGCCTTGACGTGATCCTTCTCGCCGGTCGACACACCGCCGGTGGTGAGGATCAGGTCATGCTGGCCTGCGACCTGCTTCAAACCATCCGCGAGCGAGGCTTTCTCGTCCCGCAAAATGCCGAGATCAGAAACCTCGCAGCCCAGCCGGCGCAGCATCGCCATCAGCATGAAACGGTTGGAGTCGAAGAGTTGCGAGGCCGCGCGCGGCGCGCCGGGCGAGGCCAATTCGTCGCCGGTCGAGAACACCGCGACGCGAATGCACCTGATGACATCGAGCGCGGTCTGGCCGAAGGCGGCGGCGAGCGCGACATGTTGTGGCCGCAAGCGCTGGCCGGCGCGCAAGGCAACGTACCCTTGCGGAATATCCTCGCCGGCGGGCCGGACATTTGCGCCGGGGTTTAGCCCCGGCGGTAGCACGATCTTGCCGCTCTCTTCGACGCGCACGTCCTCCTGCATGAAGACGGTCTCGGCCCCCGGCGGCATCGGCGCGCCCGTGAAGATGCGTGCGGTATGACCGGGCTTGATCGGATGATCGGCGGCACTGCCGGCCGCGATACGGCTGTCGAGCGGAAACGCTTCTTCGTTCGCTTGCGGCAGGTCCGCATTGCGCACGGCATAGCCGTCGACCGCGGAGTTGGTGAAGGGTGGCAGCGGCAGCGGCGCGGCGATGTCGTGCGCGAGCACCCGTCCGTCGGCATCGACCAGCGCCACCGTCTCGATGTCGGCGATCGCATTCACGCGGGCCGCGATCAGGCCGACCGCATCGTCGACCGACATCATCGGCCCACCAAAGGCAAAGCAATCGTCGGATAGTTGCGCCATGATGCCTCGTCAGCGCACGAGCGCGCTCTTCGCCATCGCCTCGTCGGCCGTCATCGCGCAGCGCAAGAGCAGCGCGGCCACGGCCGGGATATCATCGAGATGGACTGTCGGCAGCCTGGTTTCAACCGCAACGTCGGTCGCAATCCCGACAATGCCGGGATCGTCGGGAAACAGTAGCTGCTTGCCGTTGGCAGCGCGGTGCACCTCGATCTTGCGATGCGGCTCGCGCTTGAAACCCTCGACCACGACGAGGTCGACCGCCGACAGCTTTGCGAGCAGTTCCGGCAGCCGCGGCTCGGCTGCCCCCCGCAGCTCATGCATCAGAGCCCAGCGATTTGCCGAGGACACCAGCACCTCGGCCGCACCGGCCTCGCGATGGCGCCAGGAATCCTTGCCGGGCACGTCGACGTCGAAATGATGATGGGCATGCTTGATCACCGAGACGCGCAGCCCTTGCGCGTTGAAATGCGGAATCAGCCGCGTCAACAGCGTGGTCTTGCCCGCTCCGCTCCATCCCGCAAGGCCGATGATTTTCATCACAACGCGATCTCCGCCAGTCGCCTCACGCGGCTGGAACCACCATCTCCGTCATTGCGAGCGGAGGCATTTTCTTCATTCGCTCACATGCTTATATCGGCCTGAGCAGAATGTCATGCTAACGTCGTGCCCATGATGAAGATCGACAAAGCCCCGGTCCCCCTGATCGTCCCGAACCCGGACGATCCGCGCCTGACGCAGAGCGTCGTCGGCGTCGACCAGGCCGGCGCGAGGGTCGAGACCAAGGTGCCGATGGAGCGACCGCTGACGCTCTATCTCAACGCCCAGGAGATCGTCACCATGATGACGATCGGCGATTATCCGGAGTATCTGGCGCTCGGCTATCTCCTTAACCAGAACATGCTGAAATACAGCGACGTCGTCACCGAGGTGGAATATGACGACGACCTCCAGGTCGTCGTGGTGCGCACCTCACATCACACCAATTTCGAAGCGAAGCTGAAGAAGCGCACGCAGACCTCGGGCTGTGCCCAGGGCACCGCGTTCGGCGACCTCCTCGAAGCGGTGGAAAGCGTGGCGCTGCCCAAGGCCGAGCTGCGCACTTCCTGGCTCTATCAGATGACGCAGACCATCAACACCATGCCCTCGCTCTATCTCGAGGCCGGTGCGATCCATGGGTGCGTGCTGTGCAAGGAGGGTACGCCGCTCTGCTACACCGAGGATGTCGGCCGCCACAACGCCGTCGACAAGATCGCGGGCTGGATGTACCGCCACGGCGTCGAGGCCTCCGACAAGATCCTCTACACCACGGGACGGCTCACCTCGGAGATGGTGATCAAGACGGTGCGGATGGGCATCCCTATCCTGGTGTCGCGCTCGGGCTTCACGGCCTGGGGCGTCGATCTTGCCCGCCAGGTCGGGCTGACGCTGATCGGGCGCACGCGCGGCAAGCGCTTCATCGCGCTCGCGGGCAAGGAACGCATCGTCTACGACCAGAACCTCGCTTATGTCGAGGAGGAGTCGGCCAAGCACAAGCGCAAGGGTGAAGGTGGTGACGACTGAGATTCCGCCGACCTTGGGCGTGCTGCTCGCAGGTGGCCTGGCGCGGCGCATGGGCGGCGGCGACAAGCCGATGCGCACCATCAGCGGCCGCACCATCCTGGAGCGCGTGATCGCGCGCCTGAAGCCGCAATGTGACGGGCTGATCCTCAACGCCAATGGCGAGCCCTCGCGCTTTTCAACATTCGGATTGACCGTCGTCGGCGATGACGTACCGGGCTATCCCGGACCGCTCGCCGGCATTCTCGCCGCACTCGATTGGACCGCGGCGAACCGGCCTGGCATCGAATGGGTACTGAGCGCTGCCGGCGACTGCCCGTTCCTGCCGCGCGATCTCGTCGCACGGTTGCAGGCTGCGCGTGCGGCAGAGAATGCACAGCTCGCCGTTGCCGCTTCCGGCGAACAGTCACATCCGGTGATCGGATTGTGGCGCGTCGCTTTGCGCGACGAATTGCGCCAGGCCCTCGTCGTCGAAGATATCAGGAAGATCGACCGCTGGACCGCGCGCTACGCGCTCGCCACCGTGACATGGTCGGTTCAACCGCTCGATCCCTTCTTCAATGCGAACACGATTGAGGATATCGCGGAAGCCGAGCGGCTGGCCGCACTGGACGAGCGCTCAGCTCAATAAAGTTGAGAGCCGCGCAGAGCGCGCTCGCCGAGGCAGAGGAGAGCGAACGCCTGCGCGAGTAAACGGCTCATGCCGCAAGCCGCACCGTCCAGGCGTCGTAACCATAGACCCAGGCCGGATCAGTTCGCTCCTTCAGCCAAATGTTGGCGCGCGAGGTCTCCTGCACTCGCGTGGTCCGTTCTTTGCGGGTCGCCTCGAAGCGGCGAAACGCGTTTGCCACGCCCTCCCGCTCGACGCCATCGAGGCAGCGCGACAGCACGGCGGCATCCTCGATCGCCATCGCCGCGCCCTGCGCCATATAGGGCGTCATCGGATGGCAGGCGTCACCGAGCAGCGTCACCTTGCCGTCCGACCAGCACTCGAGCGCGTCGCGGTCCATGATCGCCCATTTGTGCACGTCAGGACATGCGGCGAGCACCCGCGCGACCTGCGGATGAAAGCCTTCGAATGATGCACGCAAGTCCCGCACGTCGCCCTTCGCCGACCAGGACTCGATGCGAAAGTCCGGCTCCGGCTGGCTGGTGACGAGATAGACCTCGCTGCGGTCCGGTTTGACGTAATAGATGACGATGTGACGATCCTCGCCCCACCATTTGGTGCAGTCGTCGATCTCTTCGCCGCCGAGCAGCGCGGCCGGATAGGTGGTGCGATAGGCGATGCGGCCGGTGAACCTGACCGGCGCGGAGTCGAACAGGATGTCGCGCACGAGCGAATGCACGCCGTCCGCGCCGACCACGGCATCGGCGATGGCGCTTGCGCCGTTGGCGAAGGTGAGCCGGACGCCGTCGCCGGTCTCATCGAGCCCGACGAGCTTGTGATTGAGCCTAACGTATTCCGAGGGAACGACGCTCGCGAGCGCCGCATGCAGATCGCCGCGATGCGCAAGCAGATAGGGCGCGCCAAATCTCTGCTCGGCGCTCTCGCCGAAGATCATGTCGAACTTGACGTCGCCGCTCCGCCAGTCGCGGTTGTTCCAGGAGCGCGGATAGAAGGCGTGATCGCGCATCCGCATCTCGAGCCCGAGTTCGCGCAACACCTTCATCGCATTGCAGCCGACCTGGATGCCGGCGCCAATCCGGGCAAATTGCGACGCCTGCTCGTAGACCATGACGTCGATGCCGACGCGCCGCAGCGCAGCGGCGGTGGCAAATCCGCCCATGCCGGCACCGACGATCGCAACCGAAAGCGGCTTTGCCATCGCGTCCCCACCCCTGTCGTCGCGCGGCTCGATCGCCGCGTGGCTAGGCTTCACGCCGGCCGGAAACCGGCCCGCGCCAGCGCCGCACGACTTTCGTCCGAGGCAAGCGCATGCAGAAAAGCCTGCACCGCCGGGCGCTGCTTGCGCATGCTCACCAGCGCGAAATCATAATGCTCTTCTGCAAGTGGAATGAAACCGAGGCCGGACGCATGGGCGACCGGCGCGATGGTCATGCCCCAGTCGGCGCGACGCTGCGCCACCGCGGCAGCCACCGCATTGTGCGAGCGCGGCTGATTCCAATAGCCTTCCGGCCGCGCGCCAATGAGCAGGCGGTCGATGAGGATGCGCGTGCCAGCGCCCTGGTTGCGATTGACCATGATGCAGGCGGGATCGGCCAGCGCGGCAGCGACAGCGTCCTTTGCGCTCAGGCCTTCAAAGCGCTTGTCGCCCTGACGGAACACGATGCCCTGCATGCGCCGCCAGCCGGGCACCAGCTCGAGCCCGTCGGCAAGATAGGGCGTGTTGTAGGTCTCGGTCTTGTCGTCGAACAGATGGATCGGCGCCAGATCACACTCGCCGCGCCGCGCCGCCGCCAATCCGCCGAGGCTGCCCACCGCAATCGAGCGCACGGAGAGGCCAGCGCGCGCGAGCGGCGCGGTGACGAGATCGAGCCCGGTGCAATGACTGCCGATGATGACGAGATCAGGCACGCGCACATGCGGCGTGAACAGCGTCACCTCGGCCGAGGTGCCGGCCGACATCTGGTCGGCGAGTGCATCGATGCGGAGGAAACCGTCGGCCTGCGCGAAGGAGGTGATCGCGCCGGAGCCTTTTCCGGAGGGGTAAGCGATCAGTCCCTCCTTGCCATCGACCAGCGACACCATCACGAACTCGGTGCGACCGAGCTCGGAGGCGATCCGCACTGGCACCTTCGCACTCACTTTGGCATCCGCACGCGGCGGCAGGCCCGCCATCTGCCGCAGCACCGGCACGATCATATCGTGGAAAGTGAACATCGCGGAGGTCGGAAAGCCCGGCAGGATCACGACCGGCTTGCCGTCGCAGACGGCAAGGCACAGCGGCTTGCCGGGCTTCAGCGCTACACCGTGAGCGATGATGCCGGGCTGGCCGAGGCGTTCAATGATGCGATGGGACACATCGCCCGCGCCTTTCGACGTGCCGCCCGACAGTACCAGCATGTCGGCCTCCGCCAGCGCCTTGCGCATCGCGGCCTCGAGCCTGGCCTCGTCATCCGGAATGGCGCCGACGAAATGCGCCGCGCCGCCGTTCTCGTCGATCGCCGCCGCGACGATCGCGCCATTGGTGTCGTAGATCGCTGCGGGTGCGAGCGGCTCGCCGGGCTGTACCAGCTCGTCGCCGGTCGATACGACCGCAACCCGCGGCTTGCGGACGACCTTGACCTCGGCGATGCCGCAGGCGGCCAACATGCCGATCTCGCGCGAGCCGATGATCGTGCCACTGCGCAGCAGAGCTTCGCCGCGCGCGATGTCCGAGCCGGCATAGGACACGAACTGGCCCGGCGAAGCTGCGCGGCGGACCTCGATCGCGCCCGTCCCTGCCGGCTGGGTATGCTCGACCATGACCACCGCATCGGCGCCACGCGGCAGCGGCCCGCCGGTTGCAATTGCCGTCGCCGTGCCGGAGGCGACCTGAAGGGCTGGCGCGGTACCGCAGGCGATGATCTCGCCATTCAGGACAAGAGGCAGGGGCGCGGCCTCGCTCGCAGCGGCGAGGTCTGCGGAGCGGACGGCAAACCCGTCGACGTTGGAGCGGTCGAAGGGCGGCACGTCGATCGGCGCAAAGACGTCTTCGGCGAGCGCACTTCCAAGCGCAGCCGCAAGCGTGCGCACCTCGCTCGGCAGCGCGCGGGGGAACAACGCGGCTTCAAACCGCGCCAGCGCCTCCTCGCGGGAGAGGATCTTGAGGAACTGCTCCTGGTCGACCGAACGGCGGTCGGTCGGTTGCGGAATCTTGTTCATGCCGGAACCCATATCATTCCCGCATCAGATAGGCACCGACCGGCGCGCCCGCCGCAAAGCCTTCACTGTTGCCGGGAACGAGCAGCCATGCATCAGCGCGGGCGATCGCCTGCAAGGACAACTCACCGATCGCAAGCGGCAGCCAGGCACCTTGTTCCTCGCCCAGCAACGCGATCTCTGCCATCCCGACGCTCGATGCAATCTTGCGGGCGAGCGGCAAGGTGGCGGATTTGCGCGAGGCCCGCACCGACAGATGATCCAGCGCCGGACGAACCAGCGCGAGCCATATCGCAAATGCCTGATCCGGCGAGCCCGGCAGCGCGACGACCGGAACTGATTTCAGCTTTCCGATCGCCGCCGTTCGTCCCGGCTGCATCGCAATGCCGTGGGCCAGGACCTCGCCGCAATCGGCTAGCGCGGTGACGGCAGCATCCTTGCGGCCGACGCCGGTGCCCCCGACGGTCAGCAACAGATCGCAGGCCGCGAGGTCGAGAGCGTTCGCAATCGACGCCGCATCACGGCCAATTGCGTCTGCCACCGTCACTTCGGCACCCGCGGCTCGCGCCAAGTCCACAACAAGCTGCGCAGCGGTCTTGCCACCAGGCGTGTTGACCACGTGCAGCCGCGGACGTCGCACGCTCAACGTCTCCAGTGCTGCCGCTCGCGCCAGCAGCAGATCGCCGGTGCGAACAGGCATGCCCTCCGCGACGATCGAGCTGCCGGCGGCGATGTCGCTGCCCGCGCGCCGCACGCCCTGCCCCGGCAAGCCTTCCGCGAGCACCTGGCCGATCGGCCCCACAGTGTCGAGCGCGTCGGCATCGAGCACGCAGTCGCATCCCTCGGGCATCGTGTCGCCGGCCCCGACCCAAATCGAAGGCGCGGTCAAAGGCAGCGGCGAGTACGAGGACGCGCCGACGAGATCGCTGGCGCGCAACGCCCAGCCGTCCGTGGCAGCGAGATCATGAGGCGGATGGGTACCGAGCGACGGCATTCCGGCCGCGACGCAGCCGAGCACCTCGGCGAGCGGCAAATCGACCGGCGCCACCGGCTCAACGCCGTGCAGCAGCGCAGCGAGGGCGAAATCGAGCGGTGTAAGCGACGGCGGCAGGCGCTGGGTCATCCCTCACGTGGACCACGCAGCGCTCGGTTTGGCAACTCGCCTATTCCGGCTACTTGCTAGTCGGGTTTCCTGGCGGCATCCGGAAAGAACAGTTGCTGCCCGTCGATCTTGTAGCCGGCGATTGCGGCCTGGCCGTCCGGCGAGATCAGCCAGTCGATGAAGGTCTGCCCTAGCTCTTTTTTCACCGACGGATACTTCTCCGGATTCACCAGCATCACGCCATATTGGTTGAACAGCCGCTTGTCGCCCTCGACGACAATGTCGAGGTCGCCGCGGTTCTTGAACGCAATCCAGGTGCCGCGATCGGAGAGCACATAGGCATTCATCGCACTCGCGGTGTTGAGCGCCGCGCCCATACCCTGCCCGATCTCGCGATACCAGGCACCCTTGGTGCTCGCGACATCGATGCCCGCGATGATCCAAAGCGCAAGCTCGGCGGCATGGGTACCGGAGCGGTCGCCGCGCGAGACGAACGGCGCGCCCTTCGCCTCGATCGCCTTCAGCGCGGTCGCGATGTCCTTGCCCTTGACGCCGGCGGGATCGCTCTTCGGCCCGATCAGCACGAAGTCGTTGTACATCACGTCAAAACGCTTCACGCCAAATCCGTCGGCGACGAACCTCTCCTCCTGCGGCTTTGCATGCACGAATACGACATCGGCATCGCCGCGGCGTGCGGTGTCGAGCGCCTGCCCGGTGCCTTGCGCGATCACCTTCACGTCGATGCCGGTCTTGGCCTTGAAGATCGGCAGGAGGTAGCCGAACAGGCCGGAGTCCTGCGTCGAAGTCGTCGAGGCCACGACGATCGAGCGATCCTCGGCCAACGAAGTCGAACCGACCAGGGCGATGCCCAGCAGCATCGCGAGCGCAAGGAACGGGCGGCGAGATGCCATCGGAAAACTCCACTTCAAATCACGAGATCGCCGCGCAGGAAGGCCTGCGCTTCCGGCGTCGACGGATGGTCCAGGAATTCGCTCGCCCGCGCGCGCTCGCACAGCGTCCCGCGGGCTAGGAAGACCACCTCGCCCGCAAGCCGCCGCACCTGGCCGAGATCGTGCGAGGCCATCACGATCTTGATGCCGGATTGCGCCGCGCTCGTGACGATCTCTTCCACCGCGCGCGTCGCGGCGGGATCGAGATTGGCAGTCGGCTCGTCCAGCAGCAGAAGCTCGGGGTCGCGCGCGAGCGCCCGAGCCAGCGCGAGCCGCTGCTGCTCGCCGCCGGAGAGGAGCCGTGCCGGACGGTGCGCGAGCTCGGCAAGGCCAACCCGCTCCAGCAGCGCCGCCGCGCGCATCGTCCGGCGCGCGTGAGGCGCGCCGGCCTGCGCCAGGGCGTAGGTGACGTTGGCCGCCGCCGTGCGCCGCAACATCACGGGGCGCTGGAACACGAAGGCGCGGCGCGTCGGCGCCGGAGCGCTGCGGCCACCCCAACTGATGCGGCCACCCGTCGGCGCCACAAGTCCCATGCACAGCCGCAGAAGGCTGGTCTTGCCGGAGCCGTTGGGGCCGATCAGCAGCGTCGGCGCACCCGGCGTGATCGTGAGGCTGATGCGATCGAGGATCGCCGACGCGCCTCTCTGTAGTGAGACGTCCTCGAGCACCACAGGAAGATCGCTGATCGGCCCGTGCATGGTCACCCTGTCACCCGTTGTGACCACACGCGCGTACCCCAGGCCGCCGCGTTGATGGCGAGCACGATGAGGACCAGCAACGCACCGAGGCCCATGGCCAGCGGCAGATTGCCCTTGGATGTCTCGAGCGCCACGGTGGTGGTCATGGTGCGGGTAAAGCCGTCGATGTTGCCACCGACGATCATGACCGCGCCGACCTCCGCCGCAGCGCGGCCGAAGCCGGCCAGCAGCGCCGTGAGCAGGCTGAAGCGCGCGTCCCACAACAGCGTCTTCATGCGGCCGACCGCGCCGACATTCATGGCGCGGAGTTCATCGCGATACTCGATCCAGAGGTCTTCCACCGTCTGCCGGGTCAGCGCGGCGATGATCGGTACGATCAGCACGGTCTGCGCGATCACCATCGCCGTCGGCGTAAAGAGGATGCCGAGATCGCCGAGCGGTCCCGCGCGCGACAGCAGCAGATAGAGGGCAAGCCCGACCACGACCGGCGGCAGGCCCATCATGGCGTTGAGCAGCACGACCAGCACCGCGCGCCCCGGGAAGTGGGTCAGCGCCAGCAACGCGCCGAGCGGCATACCGATTGCTGACGCCAGGGCGACCGCCGCAAGGCTCACACCAAGTGAAAGCCGTACGATCGCCAGCAGCACAGGGTCGCCGCTGAGGATGAGTTGCAAAGCACTGAGATGATCGGGCATGGTTCCCATAGTATGACATTGAACTGCAAAAATTCCGGTCTGCGTCAAATGCCAAAAAGTAAACAAAGATATGCATAGGAATGCATAATGGAATTTCTGACGACGAGTGAGGCGGCGGACTACCTCCGCCTAGGGGAGCGCAAGCTCTATGAACTCGTTACCAGCGGGGCGATCCCCTGTAGCAAGGTTACGGGGAAGTGGTTGTTCCCGCGCCATGAACTCGATTTATGGGTGCTATCGGGCCTGGCGCGTCCGGCCGGCATGCTGGCCACCGAGGCGGCCCCGATCGTCGGCGGCAGTCAGGACAGCCTGCTGGAATGGAGCCTGCGGGAATCCGGCTCCGGGCTCGCTTCGCTCAACGAAGGCACGGCACGCGGGCTGGAACGGTTGCAGCGCGACGAGGTGATGGCGGCGGCGCTGCATTTTCACAGCCTCGACAGCTCGAATTATCTCGCCAACGACGCCAATGCCGCGGCCCTGCGCACTGCGCCGGACCTACATGATGCGGTGCTGGTCGGCCTGGTGCGCCGCGAGCAGGGGCTCCTGGTGCCGCCGGGCAACCCGAAGGGGTTGCGCAGCCTGCCGGACGTGCTCGCGCTCGGGGCCAGGATGGCGCTGCGACAAGAGGGCGCAGGCGCGCAGATGCTGCTCGACGTGCTGCTCAAGCGCGCCGGCGCCTCGTTTCGGGATCTGCGCCGGCTGGATGCGCCGAGCCTCACCGGGCCCGACCTCGCCGCCACGATCCGCGCCGGCCATGCCGATTGCGGCGTCGCAACGCGCGGGGCGGCCAAGTCGGCCGGACTCGATTTCGTCCCGCTGCTCTGGGAAAACTTTGATCTCGCGATGCGGCAGCGCAGCTATTTCCGTCCGCCGATGCAGGCGCTGATCCGGTTCCTCAACGAAAAGAAGCTGCGCCAGCATGCTGAGGAGTTGACCGGCTACGATCCCTCACCTGCCGGTCAGATCCGCTTCGCCGCCTGACCAGCGTTGACGCCCAGCCCAAAATAGTTGCAAAAGAAACCAATTAGCCGGGCCATACCCGGCCACGATCAAGGAAACAGCGGCCAACGAGCCGCGTGAGGGGAGGGATAGCGTGACTCCAGGCAGAACCGGACTGTCCGTCGTGGCCGCGATCGCAGCCGCGACGCTGCTGTCGGGCGCGGCTTTCGCGCAGGTGTCCGACGACGTCGTCAAGATCGGCGTGCTCACCGACATGAACGGCCCGGCCTCGACGCCGACCGGCCAGGGCTCGGTGACGGCGGCGCAGATGGCGATCGACGATTTCGGCGGCACCGTGCTCGGCAAGCCGATCAGCGTGGTGGTCGGCGACCACCAGCTCAAGCCCGATATCGGCGCGGCACTGGCACGGCGCTGGTACGACGTCGATCAGGTCGACCTCATCGTCGACGTTCCGGTGTCGGCGGTGGGATTGGCGGTGCAGAACATCGCCAACGAGAAGAAGAAGCTGTTCATCACCCATTCGACCGGCACGGCCGACTTCCACGGCAAGTTCTGCTCGCCCTATGCGATCCAGTGGGTGTTCGACACCCGCGCGCTCGCGGTCGGCACCGCGCAGGCGGTGGTCAAGCGCGGCGGCGACAGCTGGTTCTTCATCACCGACGACTATGCCTTCGGCCATTCGCTGGAGCGCGATGCGTCCGCGGTCGTGACCGCCAATGGCGGCAAGGTTTTGGGTTCGGTGCGGCCGCCCCTGGCAACGCCCGACCTGTCCTCCTTCGTGCTCCAGGCGCAGGCCTCGAAGGCGAAGATCATCGGGATCGCCGCCGGCCCCCCGAACAACATGAACGAGATCAAGACCGGCGCCGAGTTCGGCGTGTTCAAGGGCGGCCAGCAGATGGCGGCGCTGCTCGCGCTGATCACCGACATCCACGGCCTCGGCCTTCAGGCCGCGCAAGGCCTGCTGCTGACGACCTCGTTCTATTGGGACATGGACGACAAGACCCGCGAATGGGCAAAGCGCTATTTCGCCAAGATGAACCGGATGCCGACGATGTGGCAGGCCGGAGTCTATTCGTCCGTGATGCACTATCTCAACGCCATCAAGGAGACCGGCACCGACGATCCGCTCAAGGTCGCAGCGAAGATGCGGGAAAAGCCGATCGAGGATTTCTTCGCCCGCAACGGCCGCTTACGCGATGACAATCTGATGGTGCACGACCTCTGGCTGGTGCAGGTCAAGTCGCCGGAGGAAAGCAAATATCCCTGGGACTATTACAAGATCCTCGCGACGATTTCCGGCGACCAGGCATTCGGCCCGCCGGATCCGGCGTGTGCGATGGTGAAGAAGTGACGCTCGCGTTGAGCAACCGTCACTTCACTACGCCGATCTCGCGGAAATATTTCATCACGCCCGGATGAATCAATTCCGGCCTCGGTGCGGCCGCGACGGTGTTCGCAGCCGTCGTCTCGCAGGCCTGCGCGAGCTTCTTGCAGAACACGGCCTCGACGCCGTGCAGCGTTTTCGCCAGGCGATACGCAACGTCGTCGGGCAGGTCCTCGCGCGTCAGCACGAAGCTCCAGGAGCCGAGCGAGGCGATTGCCTCGGTCTGCTTCGGATAGGAACCGGCCGGCACCGTCAGCGGCTTGAGGAAGGAATGTTTTGCGCGGATGCGCGCGATCTCGTCGGCGTCAGGCGCAATGAAGCGCGCACCCGATGCGCTTGATGCGACCGCGGCAAAGCCGGGCCAACCGATGCCGGCGCCCCAGAGCGCAGCGACCCGACCGTCTTCCACCATCGCAGGGCCGTCGCCGGCGCGGTCGAGATAGATCGCCTTGAAGTCCTCGTCCTGCTTGAGGCCGAGACCGTCGAGCACGTAGCGCGAAAGGATCGGCAGGCCCGAGCCCTTCGCGCCGAACGCAACGGGCTGGCCGACGAGATCGCGGATCGTCTTGTAGGGGCTATCCGCTCGCACCACGAACATGCCGGGATTGGAATAGATCGCCGTGAGAATTTTCAGCGCTACCTTCGCGCGGCCGATGCCGGCGAAGGCCTCATAGGCCGGCTCGCCCGCGACCAAAGCGAGGTCGAGCTCGCCCTTCTCGAGCAGCGGAATGTTCTCGTTGCTACCCTTGGTGTTGCGCGGCGCGATCGCGAGCGTGGGATCGGCCGCGTTCATCACGTCGGCGAAGGCGTTGCCATAGAGCGGAAAGCCGCCGCCGGGCGTGGCAGTGCCGAGGCTGATTGTCATTTTCGAAATGGCCTTGTCTCCGTTCTCTTGGCTTTGAGCCGAGGCTGCGCCTGCAAACAGCAACACGCCCAGCATGATCAGCGAACAAAGTTTCATGAGGGCTCCTCGACCTGCTGCGTCAACACTAGACTTGTGACGATGTAGGCAGCCGCACGATTTTATGGAAGCATGGCCGCAACGACAATAAAACAACGGGAGGCGTCATGTTGGGAATTTTGCGTCGCGGTCTTTTCGGTCTTGCCCTTCTTTCCAGCCTCGCCGGCGTTGCAGCCCCCGCCTCCGCCGCCGACTATCCGAACCGCCCGGTGCACTGGCTGATCGGCTTTGCCGCGGGCGGCCCCGTGGACATCGTGGCGCGGATCATGGCGCAGTGGCTGTCGGATCGCTTCGGCCAGCAGTTCATCGTCGAGAACCGCACCGGAAGCGGCGGCAACATCGCGGCCGCCGCGGCGATCAACTCTGCGCCCGACGGCTATACGCTGCTGTTCGTCGCGCCCAACAACGCGATCTCGACCTCGCTGTACAAGAAGCTGCCGTTCGACTTCCTGCGCGACACGACGCCGGTCGCGAGCATCATGCAGCTCACCAACATGCTGGTCGTCTCCAACGCGATGCCGGTGAAGACCGTCCAGGAGTTCATCGACTACTGCAAGGCCAATCCCGGCCAGATCTCCTATGCGTCCTCCGGCAACGGCACGTCCGTGCACATGTCGGCGGAGCTGTTCAAGGCGATGACCAAATGCGACATGGTGCACGTGCCCTATCGGGGATCCGCGATCGCCTTCCCCGACATCATCTCCAACAAGGTGCAGCTGATCTTCGACAACCTGCCCTCCGCGCTGGAGCAGGCACGCGGCGGCAATGTGCGCGCGCTCGGCGTCACCTCACCAAAGCGCTGGCCGAGCGTGCCCGACGTTCCCGCAATCGCGGAGACGGTGCCGGGCTTCGAATCGGTCGGCTTCTACGGCATCTCGGCGCCCAAGGGCACGCCATCGGAGATCGTCGATCTCCTCAACAAGGCCGTCGGCGAAGCGTTGAAGGACCCCAAGCTGGTGGCGCGGCTGGCCGAGACCGGCGGCATCCCGATGCCCATGACGCCGGCCGAGTTCGGCAAGCTGGTCACCGACGAGACCGAGAAATGGCGCAAGGTGGTCGAGTTTGCCGGGGTGTCGGTGGACTAGCGGGCGGAAATTGCGGCTCCGCGGCGAGGCTCGGCTACCGTCGAAACCCGCGCCTGTCTTGCGCCAATCAAAATGTCGAAAACAACCCCATGCAAAGTAGCCAAGGGGGCCAGCACGGCCGCCTGCGTCTTTTCCGAAACCAATTGACACGTCGGGCAAATCACCGGCACAAATTGGATTATCGGGCCCGTCCCCCGCAGACTGCCCAATCCACACCGCGGCGGCGCGAGCGGGGCCGGCATTGCACCCTTGGCTCAAGCCTTGTAAACGAACCGCGCACCGTTGCCGGCCGCGTCCCGCGGCCGTTCGCGGCGGGGCCTGTAGCTCAATGGTTAGAGCCGGCCGCTCATAACGGTCTGGTTGCAGGTTCGAGTCCTGCCGGGCCCACTAGCAAATCAAACACTTAGCGGATTTTCATTTCACAGGCAGTTGGCCATCGCACCAGAAGCGCCCCGCCTCATTGTGCCGAGCAGCGTCACCAGCCTGGTTCGCGTCCAGCCTTCGCCTTGCTCCATGGCAAGACATTGCAAAGCAGCGCGCGCGAGCGGCGACTGCACTCTTGCGCGTGGAGTGCGCCGTAGGTTGAACAAGTCGTTCTAGGCGAACGGCATGTCGATGAGCCGAAGCTGGATCGCCTTCGCTATCGCGTGCGGCCTGTTCGATGCGTTGAGGTGCAGGATCGCACGCTTCATGTGCGAACGTACCGTCTCGCAGGACAAGCCGAGGATCAGGGCGATGTCGTCCGAGGTCTTCCCTTGCGCGGCGAGGGACAGGCACTCCTTCTCGCGCGCGCTGAGCCAAGTCTTGGGATCGGCGGCTTGGTTCCACAACCATCGCCGAAGAGCGGTGTTCTGGAATTGATGACACAAAGCGAACAGCGCATTGACGACCGTCGGTGAAGTACCGGTCTCGTATTTGGTCGCGCTTTCCGAAATCGCGCTGACGAACGCAAATGATCCGTTCGGCATGTGCATCGGCACCGTGATGCCGTAGTGCAGGCTCTTGTCGTTCAGGTGGTCCACGCACGCCCGCTCGCCAGCGCTCAGGCGCTCGTGGGCTTGAACGTCGACCCACCTCAGGGGCAAGGTCGTCGTGAAGCAAAACCGGTAGTAGGGGTCGCAAAGGTGGCTCCAGTGCCGGTCCCATCGATTTGGAAAGGCTCGCGTCTTCACGACGGGTGACGCGAAGGTGCCGTCTTTCGCTCTGGGCGTGCTGGCCATGCCATAGGCGAAGGAGGAAAAACCAAGGCCCGACAGAGTTTGGTGCAACGCATCCAAGGCGGACTCGAGGTCACCCGCTTGTTCGAGGTCGGCCGCGAAGCGTCCCATCAGAGCTTCGCGGTCGGCGGTGGGAAATGTGTGAGCTGCTGGGAGAGACATCAAGGTCCATCTCTCATCATGGCCCATAATGGTCCTCCTGCGGCCCGCAGGTGTCAAGCCACGCTAGGCGGCCAGTTTCGGTCGCCGACGCTGCCAGGGGTGCGTCGCGCCTTCGAACGCGGACGCGATGCGGAACACCCTCAGGTCGTCATAGGCTGGACCGACAATCTGCATCCCGGTGGGCACACGTGTTTCAGCATCGAAACCGGTGGGCACCGACATCACGGGAAGGGTCCCGACCAGATTGAAGGGATACGTCATGAACCAGCCGATAAAGGGGTTCACCGACTTCCCGTTGATAGTGAGCGGCTCTTCGCTGCTTCGCCCTGCGACGATCTTCGTCGTTGCCGTCGTCGGGCAGATCAGCGCGTCGTGGGTCTCGAAGATCTTCGTCATCGATGCGTACATCTTCTGCCGCACGGTATTCAGGTTGTAGAACTTCGTGACGTCGAGCTTCTTGCCCTCTTCGAGAATCCTGATGACGTACGGGTCCACGTCGTTGCTGGACTTGGTCAGAAGACTGCCCGCCAGCGCGTAGAACACGCCTTGCCACCGGGTGTTCCATGTCTCTTCGATTTCCTTGGTCCAGCCGATGTCGACTTCATCGACCACGGCGCCGAGCGAACGCAAAACCGACACGGCATTGCGTGTGTTCTTCTCGACCTCGGGATCGACCGCGAAATAGCCCAGGTCCATCGACAGCGCGATCTTCATGCCGGCGATGCCGTCGAAGGTCGGCGGAATGACCACCTTGTCCCGCAGGGACGACATGTCGGCCGGATGCTGGCCGGACGTGACGTTCTGCATCAGAGCGCAATCGCCGACGCTGCGGGCCAGTTCGCCATAGTGGATCAGCCATTCATTCGGGTGCTCGCGGTCGTCGGGGTTGCGTCCCCATGGCGGCTTGTAGCCGAACACGCCGTTCATCGCAGCCGGGATGCGAATAGACCCGCCACCATCCGTGCCGTCCGACAAGGTCGTGTAGCCGGCGGCCAGGGCCGCGCCGCCTCCGCCCGTCGAGCCGCCAGGGGTATAGGCAGGATTCCACGGGTTGTGCGTGACGCCCCAAAGCAAGGATGCCGTCACACCTGAATGCGCGAACTCCGGTGTCGTCGTGCGGCAGTGCAAGATCGCCCCGGCGTCGAGAAGGCGCTCCACAGTCGGCGCGGATTGGTCCGGAACGAAATCCTTGTAGAGCCGCGAGCCGTAGGTGGTGATCTTGCCCTTGACAGAGTGATAGTCCTTGATGGCAAGCGTGATGCCTTCCAGCGGGCGGACCGGTTCACCGCGCCCGTACTTGCGCTCCGCAATCCGTGCCTGCTCCAGCGCCTCGTCGAAATAGGTGTACGTCGTTGCCTTGAGCGTCGGCTCCCACGCTTCGACCTGTTTGATCTGCTCCCGCAACAGTTCGACCGGCGATAGCGTCTTGGCCTTGAATCTCGCGAGCACCTCACCGGCCGTCAGGTAGGCAATGTCGTCGACATCGACCTTTTCGGACGGCCCAGCGACGGCCGCGCTCGACGCTGCCGGCAGGACCGCCCCGGCGACGCCTGCGAGGGCGATGCCCAGGAGACGGCGGCGCTCCAGGTTCGGCTGGCCTTCAAAACTCTCGTAGGGGGCTTGGCTCATGATGTCTCGTCTCCCGTTGGTGGAGCTGGTGAGCGATCGGACAGCTTGCGCCAATTCGACGCCGCGCGATTCCAAGTCGCAATTCCCCGAAAGGGTGAATCCAGATGAGAACGAGACGGAAATAGTGCTGCGCCGTCACAGAAAGCATCGAAGCTGCGTTACGCGGGCGGGGATTTGGGGTTGCAAGGTTCTCTGCTCCAGGTCGAAATATCCGAGATCATAGTGCATGAAGCTGACGAGCCAAATGCCCTCGTCGACTTCCCTGATTCCGAGCTTTTGGCCGGCCAGCGCG